>JAICXV010000190.1 GCA_025934545.1 Verrucomicrobiia bacterium | reverse complement strand
TGTTCATTTGCACTCCGGTTTGGTTTGGACGATGGCTTTCGCCATTGACGGTATTACTCTTCGGAGTTGGCGCGTGGATTCCAATCGGAAGTTTTCTGACATTTGCGGGGACCGTAAAGAGAATACCGTTCATGACGGTGGTGCTGCTCGCTGCTGCCTGTTTCACATGGCTTGATGCGAACGACAATCACGCGGTGCGCCGTATCGGTGACGCGCCGGTGCCGCTCGGGCTGAACGATTATTTCAAGAAGTGGGCCGACGCTCGCGGAACCAAACAGCACCCATACCCTGTATTTCTGATCGCGACGGAAGGCGGCGGGATACGCGCGGCGTGCGACACGGCGGTGGTGCTGGGAGGATTGCAGGATGAAAATCCTGAATTTTTCGAGCATGTGTTTGCGATCAGTGGGGTATCGGGCGGTAGTGTGGGCGCCACCGTATTCAGTGCGTATTACAAGAGCTGCCACGCGAACGGCGTCCAGCCCAAACCTGAAGAACACTATTATACGGCATTTGCGACCAACACATTTTCCCAGGATTATCTGTCTCCCGTGCTCGGCATGGCATTATTTCCGGATTTACTGCAACGATTTATTTTTCCCGACATTCCGTGGTTTGATCGCGCGCGAGGTTTGGAGAAAGCATTCGAGCGGTCGGTGACTAATCAATCGGCGAGTTTGCTCACCAAATCATATTTTGATTGGCATAAACCATACAACAGCGGTCCGGCGCTGTTGCTCAATACGACAGAAGTGAAGAGCGGGCGGCGGATGACGATGTCACCATTTACGTTTTGCGAATCAAATTATTGCAAGCCGCTCCTGCCCTGGGATGTGAACGACAATTGCGATGTATCGTTGTCATCGGCCATGGTCTTGAGCGCGCGGTTCCCGATTGTGACGCCGGCAGGCTATTTCATTCACAGCGGTGCCAACGAGCAAACGAAATATCGATTTGTCGATGGCGGGTATTACGAAAATTCGGGCACGGCAACATTACTGGATATATTAAGTGTCTTGCGCACGAATGATACGTATCGGTTTTATGTCATCCGGATAGGACATGCGTTTGAGAGCGACACGAGCACGAACAAAGCGCGGGCATTGCCAAAGTATGGTAAGAGTGGCTTCGACGAGTTGTCGCCGATATTTGCCGTAATGAATGCCCGTGAAGCGCGAGGAGACGATGCGACGCACGAACTTTCGGATGCATTGCAGGCCTACGGAATGAGCGACATGATTGAATTTACCTGGAAACAGAATGGAGTCGCGCTGCCGTTGGGTTGGTATATATCGGAGGCAGCGTGCGATAATTTGGTGCAGCAATTTCAAACCAACGTTGAGAGCCGCAAAATGGTTCATGACATTGTAAGCCGTCCCGCCGTTGCGTCGGTGGTTGCGCGTTAGGGATGTAAGTTTGTTGTTAACTTCTCCATATGCCAGTGATCTCAATGTCAGCGTTTGATTGAGGCATTCAATCATTGAAGGCAACGACAAGAACTGAATATTTGGGGACCGGTCATCGATGCATTGACAGTTGACGGATCACGCACGTGTTTAAAGCGATGATTGCTATTGGCGTTGCGAAATCGTAGATTTCCATCGAGCAACACATGAGCGCAACTTTGACACTCAATTTGGATTCGGACGTTTTGAAGTCCGCTGAGGAGGAAGCTCGCGCGCATCGGACGACATTGCCGGAAGTGGTTGCGCAGCAGTTGCGAGTGATGGCGCAGAACTGGCGCGACAGCCGTTCGGGAAAGACACCTGTCACCGATTCGTTACGCGGCGCAATTAAATTGCCGACGGATTTTGATGAAAAAGCGGTAATAGCGGACGAATTGCAAAAAAAGCATGGCGGATAAAATCTTCCTGGATACCAATGTCGCGCTGGATCACTTGGCCGACCGCCAGCCATTCGCGGAATATGCGCATCGATTGTTTGCGCTGGCCGAAACCGGAGGACTTATCATATTCGTTTCAGCGCTGTCGTTCAGTAATCTTTACTACATTGTCAGAAAGCTAAAGGGGCATAGTGAAGCGCTCGCTCTGCTCCGGAAACTCAAGCGACTTGTTAACGTGTCCGCTGTCAGAGCCTCGGAGATTCAGCAAGGGTTAGACTCAAGTTTCAGTGACTTTGAAGATGCCATTCAGTATTTCTCAGCCAAAACAGAAACGGGGATTATGGCGATCGTTACGCGAAATAAAGATGATTTCGCGCATAGCGAGATTCCAGTGTTTTCGCCGGATGAGTATTTGGGAATGCGTGAAAAGACTGGGCGAGCCGGGTCCGGCGCAAAGCAGTCGTGAGCCGCCAATTTTGTTCAAAGGTTCGTCACCTCAGCTGTTATAATTTCGATTGTTGCGGCAAGTGTAGTTCGCGCCGCAAATCATTTGCGGGTTTTCCCCTAATATCCTTGACCCTTAGTCGCGCACTACTCTAACCTCGCTCCGATTAGTAGGCATCATTCATGTTAGCGCAACTTAAGAGCCTGTTTTCCAACGATATCGGTATTGATCTCGGGACTGCAAATTCCCTGGTTTACGTCCGTGACCAGGGAATTGTTTTACGCGAGCCTTCCGTTGTCGCAATCGAGGCCGGCACGACCAACGTGCTCGCCGTCGGCGAGGAAGCCAAGCGAATGCTGGGACGAACCCCCGGAAATATTGTAGCCATCCGGCCCATGAAAGACGGCGTGATCGCCGATTTCGAAATCACAGAGGCCATGCTGCGGCACTTCATCCAGAAAGTGCATCACCGCAAGCTCATCGCTCCCCGGGTTGTCGTCGCTGTTCCCTCAGGCATTACCGAAGTTGAAAAACGCGCTGTGAAAGATTCCGCTACTCACGCCGGCGCACGCGAAGTTTATTTGATCGAACAACCCATGGCTTCGGCTATCGGGGTCGGTCTACCTGTGCACGAACCTGCGGGAAATATGATCGTCGATATTGGTGGTGGCACCTGTGAAATCGCGATTATTTCCCTGGCTGGAATTGTTTTCAGCCGCAGCTTACGCGTTGGCGGTGATGAGTTCGACGAGACAATCGTCGCGCACATGAAGCGGGCCTACAACTTAATGATTGGCGAACGCACAGCGGAGGAAATTAAGATCCGGGTTGGATCGGCCTATCCGCTGGAAAAAGAGTTAACGATGGAAGTCAAAGGGCGCGATTTAAGCGCCGGTCTGCCCAAAACCCTTTCCATTCGCTCGGAAGAAGTCCGCGAATGTTTGAAAGAGCCGCTCTCCAGTATTTTGGAGTCTATCCGCATCACCCTCGAACGTTGCCCACCTGAATTGTCTGCGGACCTGGTCGAGCGCGGGATTGTGATGGCCGGCGGTGGCGCATTATTGCGCGGCATTGACCGTTTGGTGGCTGAAGAAACCAGCCTCCCCGTCCACATTGCTGATGATCCGCTCACTGCGGTGGCTGAAGGAACGGGACGTGTTTTGCAGGAACTGCAATTCTTGAAACGCGTGGCTTCTTCCAGAAGTTGATTTGATTTTGGGTAGCGACGACGCACCGCGTCGTCTGTTACCAAGGAAACGTTCGCCCGAGATGGGCGACATGTTTAAGAAAGCTCATTTTATAGGGCTGATTGTGGTGGTGCTGGTGGTGGCTGTCTTGCTGAAGCTGCCGGTGCAGACCATGGGTAAATTCAAGCTGGCAATCAGCGGGCTCTTTCTCCCCCTCTTCGGTTGGGTGAGTTCTACTCACGACGTTGCGCAAAAAACTGGCAACATAATCGTCACGAAACGGGAGTTGCTCGAGGCAAACAAACGGCTTCAAAACGAGAACCAACAACTTCGGCTTTTACTCACGCGCGATGCCGAATTGGAACGGGAGAATGATCGCTTGCGCCAATATGTCGGTTGGAAAAAGCAGCAGCCCGGTTCCTTGAAACTCGGCCGCGTCATCGCGCATGACCCCGCCAATTGGTGGCGCAGCGTGACAATTGATTTAGGCGCGCGCGATGGGATTCGAGTCGGTTTACCTGCGCGAACGATGGATGGATTGGTCGGCCGTGTTTATTCCGTTTCCGAAACCCACTCACAAGTGGTTCTTTTAGGCGACCCGAACGTGCGCGTCTCCGCAGGGGTGATGACAACGAACCGACAAGAGGAGACTGGAATTATCATGACGAGTTCAACCAGCCCACAAGAGAACAATATGGTGGATCTCGCGTACTTGCCGGGCAGCAGCGTTGTTTCACCGGGCCAACTTGTGAAGACCGAAGGCGACGGTGGAGTATTTCCACCTGGCATTCCCATTGGTCGAATAGTTGACAAACGCAGCCGCGACAACGGGTTGACCACAGAAGCCCGCGTTCAACTTTTTGCCAACCTCGCGTCGCTCGAAGAAATTTGGGTAATCGTTCCGGGTAACGATCAACCGGCTGTGGCGCAACCCGCACCCATGCTCGAACGGCGTACATCCAAGACGCAGCGGCCCAACACGCGTACGAAAACGAAATGAACGCGCTCAGCACCATTTTCATTTTGGCCATCGCGTATGTCGCGGTGTTTTTAGAGGCACACGTTGGTTTCGTGCGCAATGCTCTGGGCGTTCAGATCGACCTTCTGCCGGCGCTCATGGTTTTCGCAGCGCTGACCAGCGACATCATCACAGTCATTGCGCTCGCCATCATCGGCGGGTTGCTCTTCGATTCGCTTTCACTCAATCCGCTCGGCGTGAGCATACTTCCGCTATTTCTCATTGGCGTCGTCATCCATCGTCAACGCGAACTGCTCATGCGCGAACATTTCTTTGCGCAAATGATCATGGGTGTGGTCGCAAGCGTGTTGCATCCATTGATGACATTGTTCCTGCTGATGAACGGCGGAAATGTCCCGCTGATCGGCTGGAAATCACTGTGGCAATTATTCGTCCTCGCGTGGGCCGGAGGTATTGCGACGCCGCTTTTCTTCAAAATATTCGCGCGCGTCCAATACGCATTGAGCTATCAACCCCGAACCGACGTTCCATTCCGCGCCGATCGGGAAATCAAACGAGGCCGCACCACTTTGAATTCATAACCAATGTTTATCTTCGACCAGTTGCAAAAAGATGAACGCCAGTTGCGGACGATTTCGATCATCGTCGCAACGGGCATGCTCGTTTTGCTGACTGGCCTTTGGTTCGTCCAGATCGTTCAAACGAAGAAGTTCGAGAGAAGCTCGGAAAAACAGTCGTACCGCTCTGTCCGAGTCTCTCCCATCCGCGGCCGGATTTTCGACCGTAACGGCCGCGTGCTCGCAGAAAACCAGCCGCGGTTCGCCATCAACGTTTATCTCGAAGAACTGCGCGACCAATTCTACTTCGAATACACCAACCGCGTTTTGCCGGCTTACGTTGTCGCGCATCCTGAAGTCAAAAAACAGGCCAAGGCGGGTTTGTTGCAAAGGCTCATGGCCGCACTTGGACTGTCGCAAGCGAAGAAAACGAGCATTGTCATCCCACTTGCAACGAAGAGCGAATTGCAACAATTCGCCAGTTACATCGTGGTCAGTAATCTGACGTCAGAGATCGGAACAATCCTCAACACCAACGTCACTCTGGATTGGAAGAAATTCCAAAAGCATTATATCGATAATCGCTACGTCCCATTCCCTATCATCTCCAACTTGAACAAGAAACAAGTGGCGGTCTACGCCGAGCGCTTGTCCGATTCG
>JAICXV010000555.1 GCA_025934545.1 Verrucomicrobiia bacterium | reverse complement strand
TTCTTTGTCCGGTTCATTGATGGCGCTGTCATACAACCCGGGCCAGACATTTCGGTGCAACGTGTTTTGCTGTCCCCACCAATGGAGCAACGTGGCGTAGCTGCGCTCCGGAAAATCGACCTTCCAATAAAGCTGCGGCGATGTGTAATCCAGCCACCCGCTCAACATCCACTTCCTCGCATCGGCAAACAGCGTGTCGTAAGAGTCGGTCGCTTTGACTTTCACCGGCGTCCCGTTCTTCCAAATGCCAAACGGCGCGATGCCAAATTTCACCCATGGCTTTTGTTGTTTTATTCCGTCATGAACGCGTTTCACGAACGCATCGACATTGGCACGTCGCCAATCCGCTTTGCTGAGTTTGCCGCCGCGTGCGAGATATTTTTGATACGTCGGCTCATCGGGAAATGGCATGTCCTTTTTATTCGCGTCCTGTTCCTTGTAGGGGAAAAAGTAATCGTCGAAATGGATGCCATCGACGTCATAACGGCGCACGATGTCCATCACGACTTGATACGAATAATCCTGCGCGCCGGCATCATTCGGATTGAGCCAATACATTTTGCCGTAATCGAAAACGAACTCCGGATGTTTGCGCGTGACGTGCGACGGCGGCGCGTTGCTACAATAAGCTTTTATGCCGGCGCGAAACGGATTGCACCACGCGTGAAGTTCGAGTCCGCGTTTGTGCGCTTCGTTAATCGCAAAGTCGAGCGGGTCATAGTATGGACTCGGCGCTTGCCCCATTTTACCCGTGAGCGAAGGCGACCATGGTTCGAGCGACGATTTGTAAATGGCGTCACATTGTGAACGCACCTGAAGGACAATTGCGTTGAGGTGCATCGACACCGCGTCGTCCATGATTTTCACCATCGCCGCTTTTTGTTCGGCAGTGGAAAGCCCTTTCTTCGGCGGCCAATCAATATTCGCAACCGTCGCCACCCACACGCCGCGGAACTCGCGCGGAATTGGAGGTGGAGTTTCGGCGTGAAGAAAGGGCGCGAGTAAACTCAACGCGAGTAGTGCGAGAATGCTGGGTTTCGCCATAGGACTAAGTTGGTGACGAATATCTGACCTGCGTCGAAATTGCAATTTAATCAGGCGGTGAGCATGATTTGAATCAATCGCAGTCGTAACATGAGCAAAATTGTCGGCATAGATCTCGGCACAACCAATTCGCTGGTCGCAACAGTGGATTCGGGAATTCCGTACGTTATCGCCGATGCGGACGGACGACGGCTTACTCCCTCGGTCATTCATTTTCCTGCCGCTGATGCTGAACCGATTGTTGGCGAAAAAGCCAATCGCGTTCGCGCGCTCCAACCGGAGCAGACGGTCTATTCGATTAAACGTTTCATGGGCCGACGGGGTTCGGAGGTGGCGCGCGATGAGTTGTCGGTAACGTATCCGTTGCGAGCGGAAGGGACGGGGCCGGCGACGGTTGAGTTGTTCGGACGCAAGTGGACGCCGGAAGAAATTTCCTCGGAGGTTTTGAAAAAGCTCAAGCGTGATGCGGAAGCGACGCTTGGTGAATCGGTCACTCGCGCGGTCATTACTGTGCCCGCTTACTTCAACGACGCGCAACGCAATGCGACGAAGAAGGCAGGAGAGCTGGCCGGGTTTACGGTTGAGCGAATTGTTAATGAGCCGACGGCTGCAGCGCTCGCCTACGGTTTGGATAAGTTGAAAGAACACGCGAAGGTTGCGGTTTACGATTTGGGCGGCGGCACGTTTGACCTTTCGATTCTCGAATTGAACGAAGGTGTCTTTCAGGTTTTGTCGACCAGTGGAAATACGCGGCTCGGTGGGGATGATTTGGACCGACGCATTGTTGATTTCATTGTCGGTAAAATCAAATCGGCGAACGGGCCGGATGCGTCGAAGGATTTGCCCATGTTGTCGCGGATTCGCGAGGTTGCGGAGCAGGCCAAGATTCGGTTGTCCAGCGACGATGAAGTTGAAATTGCATTGCCGTTTTTGACGCCTACTTTCAGTTTCAGTTACAAATTCACGCGCGGTGAATTGGAATCGCTGACGCGCTCTATTGTCGAACGAACGCGCGAGCATTGTGTCCGAGCGCTGGCTGATGCGAAATTGCAGGCCATCGATTTGGATCAGGTTATTTTGGTTGGCGGGCAGACGCGAATGCCGCTGGTGCGCAAACTGGTTGGTGAATGGTTTGGTTGTGCGGAGTTTGAGGAGACCCGCGGTGGGATTCGGCTTGGGACTGAATACCACAAAGGCGCCGGGCCGCAGTTGAACACGTCGCAAAATCCCGATGAGGCCGTCGCACTTGGCGCGGCCATTCAGGCGGAAATCTTGTCCGGTGGTTTTAAGCATTTGTTGTTGTTGGATGTCACGCCGTTGTCGCTAGGGATCGAGACGTTTGGCGGGTTGATGAATGTCATCATTCCGCGCAACTCGACGATTCCGTTGAAAGCCGGCGAGGTGTTTACGACGGCGGTGGATTACCAGAAGGACATGCTCATCCACGTGCTCCAGGGCGAGCGCGAACGGGCCAAGGACAATTGGAGTCTTGGAAAATTTACGATCGATTTCGAACGCGCGGCGAAAGGTGTGCCGCGCGTTGGTGTGCAGTTTGAAATTGATGCGAACGGAATTTTGCACGTGCTCGCTCGTGATATTCGGACCGGCAAGCAGGTGGTTGTGGAAATGAAATCAGCGGTCGACGTGTCCGATGCTGAGGTGCAGAAGATGGTCGAGGAATCGGTCGAGCACGCGTGGGATGATTTGAAGGCGCGACAATGGGTTGAGGCGAAATTGAAGGCGGACGAGACGTTGGCGGCGACGCGTAAAGCGTTGGCGGATTGTGCCGACGATTTTGATGCGGAGTATAAATCGAAAGTCGAACTCGCGATGCGCGGAGTTGAAGAGGTGATGGCCGCGGAAGATGCGACGAGCAAGATTGGTGATGCAAACAAATTGAAAGCGGCGGTGGCGGCGCTGGATGAAGCGACGA
>JAICXV010000554.1 GCA_025934545.1 Verrucomicrobiia bacterium | reverse complement strand
GAAGGCAATTGGGTCGCTTTAACCCAAACCGTCAATACGAGTTTCGGCAGCAAAGTCGTCATCCCCGGCACCGGCGTAGTGATGAACAATGAAATGGATGACTTTTCTGTGCAACCGGGTGTTGCGAATTATTTTGGACTCGTCGGCAACGAAGCGAACGCGATCGCACCAGGTAAGCGCCCCCTCTCCAGCATGACGCCGACGATTGTTTTGAAAAACAAACAACCCATTCTTTCCGTCGGCGCCGCAGGTGGGCCGACGATCATCAGCCAAACGTTGCTCAATATTATTAACATCCTGGATTACGACCTGCCTTTGGACAAAGCGCTCGGCGCGCCGCGCATCCACCAACAATGGAGCCCCGACGAAGTGCGGGCCGAAAAGAGCGTCAGCACCATCGCGATCGACGGTCTCGAAGAGCGCGGGCACAAAATCAAATTGGTCAACGGTATGGGGGTTTCTCAAGCCGTCGGCCGTTCGAGTGACGGCAAAACGTTCGTCGGCGCCGCCGATCCGCGTGCAGGAGGGACAGCGTTGGGTTGGTAAGGTCAGCCCTCACTTTTCGTCTGCGCGTGTGTGTTTAAAATCCACGATGCTCCAAAACCGATACTTCCATCAACGTCGTCGATGTCGATAAACTTTATTCCGAACTTAAGGCGCGGGCGCAAACATCCAACGGCCTCCCCACCGACCAGACATGGGGAAATCGCGAAATGGGTATGCGTGATCAGCATGGAAATGCATTCGTCGTTGCTAACGCTTCAACCAGCTAAATATGTTGCCATTGTTCGCCAAGTTTACGGCGGTCGATCCAGTCCTGCAATACACTGCGATCAACGGCTTCTCCGGAGATTGCGAGTATCGAACGAATATCGCGCAAATGGTGACACTATAAATCTCGCGCGTATCGAATATGTGATCGTTCGTAAAGTTTGCCGTATAAAATAGCGGCCACTCCTCCAGTGACCATGTATCGGATGCCAAGGTCATTTAGCGGCCGCACGAAAATTAAAAATAACTCAGCTTCGTGCATTTTGGAAAATGCGCGTTACCTCGCGGGAAACCTGCTCGTCAGACCAGTCAGGGTGAAGCATCCGCACTCCCGCTGCCTTTATCTTGCGAGCCGCATGATAGAGCTGCTTCGCCACAGCCCACCGTTGAGACGGTGTCATCCTGCGATAAATCGCAATCTGCTCGGGAGAAGGCTGCTCGTCAGGCAACATGTAAAGAGTATGATGTGGTTAACCCGTCATCGCAAGCTCGTCACTTCAACTCTTCGCGTTCCCCATTCTGCAAACGCCTCCCAGCCGAAGTTAAGGTCCACTTGTCTCTCGCGTCCAACTTCGTGAAAACGTAGGAATAAACCGACGCTTCGTCCTTTTTGACCACGAACACCGCAACCGTTTCCGGATATTTAATCCGGTAATATTGTGGAAACGGTTGCACATGCGCTTCCTCGATCATCTCCGATGACTTGATCCCCGGAAGCTGCCCGCTGTCGAGCAATCGTACCAGTTCGTCCATGACATCGCGACCGACGGTTTTCACGCTCGTGCAGGAAACGAAAAGCACTGCACAAAACAGGCAAACAAATTGAATAACGCGGCTCACTCGAATCACTTTACACGAATCTGCGCGGATTTACCGTGAGCATGTAGCCCTTCCATTTCCGCAAATTTATTTAACGCCAGCATCGCCTTCTTCAATGAACCGCGATTGTATTCGACCACGCTCGTGCGCCGCTGAAATTGGTCGACAGTCAAACCGCTGAACGCCACCCCTGCTCCGCCCGTCGGCAACACATGGCTTGGCCCGGCGACGTAATCACCCAAAACTGTGGGAGTGTCGTTGCCCACAAAAATCGCACCTGCAGTGACAACTTTGGCGATGACTCTTTCAGGTTTGCGAACCATCACCTCGAAATGTTCGGGCGCGATTTGGTTTGCGAGTTCAATGCCCGCATCAATGTCGCGCACCTGCACGAGCCAGCCGTTTTCATCGAGGACTCGTTTAATCTTTTCGCCGCGCTCAGCCTTGGACCCCTGTTTCTCGACTTCCTTCTCCACCGCTTTCAGGAGTTTGGCCGAAGGCGTGGCCATCCAAACGCGCTCGTGACCGCTGCCATGCTCCGCCTGGGCGAGAAGGTCCGCGGCAATGTTTGCCGGTTTCGCCGAATCATCCGCCAACACCAACAACTCGCTCGGCCCGGGCAAAAGAGCGATGGAAACGTGTCCGAACAACAACCGCATCGCTGCGACAACATAGGCATTGCCAGGACCAAAAATCTTTTGCACAGGTCGGATCGTTTCCGTGCCGAAGGCCATCGCGGCGATCGCCTGCGCGCCGCCAACCCTGTAAACTTCAGTCGCGCCAGCCGCACGCGCCGCATGAAGCAACGCGGGATTGACCTCGCCTTTTGCATTGCACGGCGTGCAAACCACGATCTCGCTGCAACCGGCAACGCGCGCCAACGGGATTGTCATCAGCGCCGTGGACGCTAACGGCGCATGCCCGCCCGGGATGTAAACACCGACGCGTTTTATCGGGTCAAATTTTTCTCCCACTTTTGCGCCATGCGAATTGCGCGAGGACCAGTTTTTGCGAAGAGATTTTTTGGCGAACGACTCGACGTTTCTTTGCGTGTCCGCAACAGCCTTCCGTAAGCCGTCATCAGCCCGGATCGACGCGGTCATGAACTCCGCTTGCGTCAATGCTATCTGGTCAGGAAAAAGTTTCGCGCGATCGAATCGCTCCGTGAACTCGATCAACGCCGCGTCGCGCCGTTCGCGAACGGCATCGATGATGGCGCGCGTTTGTTGTTCGATGATTGGGTCAAACAAACTGGACGTGCGCAGTAGCGCTTCGATCTGGGCCGTGTAATCGCGATCCGTATAGCGGACAATGTTCACCGGCGAGCAAACTATGGGAACGCCCTCTGATTGTCAAAACCGCGCCGAATCCACCGGACTCTTTCGAAAAAG
>JAICXV010000073.1 GCA_025934545.1 Verrucomicrobiia bacterium | reverse complement strand
TGGGCGCCGTCAATCGTTAGCGTTGGTGTGCTGGTACCAACGTAATGGCCGTCATATTGTATCACCTCGGTGCCGTCTTTTATCCATGAATACTTCAAGCCGCACCCGCCGCTGGTGGCGACCGAAAACGTTACTACTGAGCAGGGCCTGATATTACTCAAACTTTGCGGCTGGTTGACGATGTCGAAGCCGACTTGGACAAAGTTGGTGGCGCTAGCGACAATTCCGGGACAAGCGGAACCATCGATATAAAAACGATAACTGCCCGTGAACGTTTTTTGGATGTTCGTAAAGACGAAGCCTCGGGGATTTGGCGTGAAGTCAGGTGGTTGGACGAGGACGTCGGCCCAGATGGGAGTGACCACGCTGCCAATGTTTTTTTGCAGATGGACACTGAGATCGGCGTCGTTGAAGTTCGGCACCGGCGGCGAAATCGTGTAGGTGCGACCGACACAGATCTGCGAGCAATCCGGAAAGATGGCCTCGCGGAAGATGGTCGTCGGCACGTCCACCTCCAAACGAATGATCGGCGTGTCGATGTAACCGCAATCATTTTGCACGCGCGCCACGTAATTGCCGGCATCGTTGGTCGTCAGATTGTTGAGCACCAGCAACGACGAAGTGGCGCCGTTGAGGGCAACCGTGTTGTGATACCATTGCACGTCGCCGTTGTACGGCGTGATGGCCAATACGGTGGTATTACCAGAGCAATCGGTGATCGAGCCGGTGGTGGAGGACACGAAGCCCGGGCTGTTGTCGGTTTGTTCCCAAGTGTCGTGGTGATAGTCGAATTGAGACTGACCATCGCTAGTGTTGACGTGGTAGACTTCGCCGCCGTACATCACAAGCTTGTCGCGAGCCGTATCATAGGCCGCGCCAGCGTTCGCGCGGTCCTGGCCGACGCCGGGCATCCACGTGCCGGGCAACTGATCGAACACAGACCATTGCGAGTTATTCCAATCCCAAGCATAAATCGCGGGGCTATAGCTGTAGAGGCCTTGGACATCCTTGCCAAAGCAGCGCATCACACGGTCGCGATACGGGTCGTATGCCAGAGCGGTCCCGATTAAAGCGGAATGAGGATTGGCAATATTCGCTTGTGTCCATGAGCCTTGCGCGGCGGTCGCGCCCGGCGTGTAAAACCAAACTGCCTCATTATCGCTTACCTTCCCCGCGGCAAAACCGATGTTCCGTTTGGTCACGAAAGTGAACCTATCAATGTCCGCTCCTGGGGGCATCGTTGGCCCTTGTTCCCAGGCTGAGCCGGTCCATTCCCATGTCTGCCAAATGCCGTCGCCGGGGACGATGAGGAAGATGGCTCTTCCCCGCGATGGATCAAAAGCCGCGCGAACCTCGCCCGCAGGCGGCGTAGGCCCGGTCCAACTCAATTGTTGCCAGCCGTTGGAATTCCATGAGTAGAAAGAACCGATGAATTGGAAGTTATCCGCCGACTCTCCTCCGTATCGAAGAGCGACCTGCCGCACGCTGTCATATACCCAGCCCGTCGTGTCAGTAAAAACTGGCGGGGGCAAACCGACATTGACGCCATAAGTCCACGTTGAGCCGTCGTAGGTGACTACGCCATTGGTGGCGGTCAGACCCAGGGTCAATTGCCGGTTGGAATCATAAATCAATTTGGTGTCGTAAGATGCAATGATATCGTAATGAAGAGATCCGGACACGTCGGAGACTTGGACGCACTGGCTGCGCGCCGTGTTGGCAAGAACCAAGGCAGACAACGGCGCGACCATTTTGAGGGCGTGAAAGATGGCGTCGATGCATTGGCCTGGTTTCATATCTAGACTGCGCGGAGAGGATCTGGTTTGGTCGATTGATAGCAGTTTTGAACAGGCCGGTCAATCAATCGACATCGGTTCAGAACCACAAGTTTTCCAGCATTGTGTTTTCACTTCGCTCATCCAAATTTGCTCTATGCCGCGTGATTACGTGCTGCAACCATTTTCTGCTCCGGTTCATTTGCAAATTAATTATGCAAAAGAGCTCAATGAGCAGCAGCATGCTGCGGTGACCGCGCCGCCGGGGCCGGCGCTCGTGATTGCCGGGGCAGGTTCGGGCAAGACGAGGACATTGATTTACCGTGTCGCTTTTTTGTTGGAGCAGGGGATTCCGGCCGAACGGATTCTTTTGCTGACGTTTACCAACAAAGCGGCGCGCGAAATGATGCGGCGCGTCGCTGATTTGCTGGGCCAGGAACTGACGTCGCTGTGGGGCGGCACATTTCATTCCATCGGCAATCGGGTTTTGCGCCGTCACGCGCCTCTGCTCGGTTATCAACGGGATTTCAGCATTATGGATCGTGAAGATGCAAAGGACTTGTTGCAGGCGTGCGTCGACGAAATGAACATCGACGTCAAAGCCACGCGCTTTCCGAAAGCCGAAGTGCTCGGCGACATTTTCTCACTCGCGTCCAACAAAGAGAAAACGGTTGCCGAAATATTGCAGGAACAGTTCCCTTATTTTTCGGAACTGGCTGAGCAGATTGCGCAGGTCCAGGCGAAATACGTGGCGCGCAAAAAATCGACCAATGCGATGGATTTTGACGACTTGCTCGTGCTCTGGGTCAAAGTGCTCAAGGACAACGCCGAGGTTCGCGAGGATTATCAGCGACGCTTTCAATTTGTCCTTGTCGATGAATATCAGGATACCAACCGCATTCAGGGCGAGTTGATTGATTTGCTGGTGGCGCAGCATCAAAATGTCATGGCCGTCGGTGACGATTCGCAGAGCATCTATTCGTGGCGCGGCGCGCATTTTCAAAACATCGTCAAATTCCCGGAGCGGTATCCAAAAGCAAAAATCTACCGCATCGAAACGAACTATCGCAGCACGCCGGAAATTCTGGAATTGGCGAATGCCGCCATTGCCGCAAACAAAAGCCAATTCGAGAAACATCTCACGGCCGCCCGCAAACCCGGGATGAAACCGGTGCTGGTGATGTGCGAGAGTGGCGATCAACAGGCCGCCTTTGTCGCGCAACGGATGTTGGAATTGCGTGACGAAGGCACCGCGCTCAACAACATGGCCGTGCTCTATCGTTCCCATTTTCACGCGCTCGAACTGCAAATGGAGCTGACCCGGCGCAATATTCCATTCAGCATTACGAGCGGCATTCGTTTTTTTGAGCAGGCACATATCAAAGACGTCGCTGCTTATTTGAAACTCGTGACTAACCCGCGCGATGAACTTTCTTTCAAACGCATCGTGCGGTTGCTGCCGGGCATCGGCGGGAAAACTGCGGATAAACTGTGGGCTTGTTTCAATTCAAAAATCGATGAAGCGCTGGCTGCCGGAAAAAATCCGCTCGCGAGCGCTTTTCAGAAATGCACCGCAACAATCCCGAAACGTGCAGCCGTCGCCTGGGCGCAACTGATCGCCACCGTCGCGCAACTCGAAGCGGCGGATATCCG
Organism: Verrucomicrobiia bacterium; assembly: GCA_025934545.1. GTDB lineage: Bacteria > Verrucomicrobiota > Verrucomicrobiia > Limisphaerales > Palsa-1400 > JAICXV01. Next base: position 4,585 of record JAICXV010000073.1, on the reverse strand, counting down.
TAGCAGCGCGTCGCGCATGATCGCATTGGTCATGGAAGCAGGCTATGAAGATTATTTGAAGGAGCGATATCCAAACTACGACGCTCGCCGCGAAGACCTCGATCAACTGGCCGCGTTTGCGCAACGATTTGAAACGGTCGATGACTTCCTCACGCAACTTGCCTTGCAAACGAGCGTCGAAGAAGCCGAGGAGACTGAAACGCGCGAAAAGGACGATGAGATGGTTCGGCTTTCAACCATTCACCAGGCCAAGGGACTGGAGTTCGACGTCGTTTTCATCATCATGCTGTGTGATGGCTTGTTTCCCTCCGCGCGTTCGACCGAAAGTCTGGAAGGTGAAGAAGAGGAGCGGCGTTTGTTTTACGTCGCCATTACTCGCGCGCGGAACGAGTTATATCTCAGTTACCCCTTCGCGCGGCGCGGAGCTCATCCCGGCGAAGAATTGCGCCAGCGTCCGTCGCGGTTCCTCGGCGAATTGCCAGCAGAACTGCTGGATGAATGGAATCTTCGAACCTATTCGTGAGTTGTCAGGCGTAAGAGCGCGTCTCGTTAAGGGAATTCCATGGTTGTATCGGAGGTTTGGTTGGCTATTATAAGCCGAAATTTACCCATCAGACCTGAGACACTTGCGCCCTTACCGTCTACCAATCCTGCACATCGTATTGTTCGCGTTGATTTCCGTCGCGGGCGTGCCGGCATTTGGGGGCAAATCGTTCACCATCGGCTGGGATGCGAGCCCGGATCCGACTGTGGTGGGTTACTATCTTTATTATGGGCCCGCCGCCGGCACCTACACCAATCGTCTCGATGCTGGGACCAATTTGTCGCTAACGACGCCCGTGTTGCCCGACGGCCTCTATTATTTCAGCCTGACGTCGCGAACCGTTCAAAATGTGGAGAGCGATTTTTCGAACGTCATCAACACCAACGCCGTCACGGCCGTTTCGATTATCTCGCCTGTGGTAACGACGACCTGGCCGACGACCAATTCACGGGTGCTCAACGGCCACAACTACACCAACGGCACACTGATCACAACGGCTCCAAATATTCCGTTGTCCGGCGCAGCGACTAACAATGGCAACATCACAAATATAACAGTAACTCGTGTGTTCCCACCGTGGGCTCCGTTGAGTTTTGTTCCGACGTTGATGGGACCGGCCGATGCGAAGACGTGGACGAATCGGGTGGCGCTCGTTGATGGAACCAACAGTTTTCAGATCGAAGCGTCGGATTCGTCAGGCTCAACCGGTGCGCTGGTGCGGACGATTTTTCTGCGCACGACGAATCGTTTGTCAGTCAGCACAAATGGTTACGGTTCGACTGCGCCCTACGGTGATTTGACTTACGGATCGGCAAAAAGCAATGCGTGGCTTGAGTTGGGCCGAAATTATTCCATCAAAGCGACCCCGCGGACGGGCAACTGGTTTGTGAACTGGACCGATGGTGGCGGATCCATCATGAGCACTAATCCCACGTTCACGTTTCGAATGACGAACAACCTGTCTTTGACGGCGAATTTTGTGACCAATGAAATTATCGCCGGGCATTTGGTTGGTTCTTACAGCGGTTTGTTTGCAGAAGACAGCGGTCCGACTACTCATAGCGCCGGCTCGATTTCCAGTTTCGTTGTCGCCAGCAGTCGATCGTATTCGGGCAAACTGTTCGTCGGCGGCGCGACGTATTTGTTTTCGGGAACTTTCGACACAACAGGACACGCGACGAAAACACTTTTGCGACATCTCAAGCCGAGTTTATTGGTGGATTTGCGATTGGATTTCGTCAATGGCAGCAAGAAAGTCACCGGCTCTGTTTCCTGCGCACAGGAGAATTGGTCATCGCCCTTGCGCGCTAATCTCGCGGTTTATAATGCCGCCAATCACAATCCAATGGCGGGACGCTACACCATGGGCATTCCGCCCTTGGGAACGTCCGACACTAATTCGCCTGTCGGCTATGGATACGGAGTAATTTCAAACAGCGTCAGCGGCGTCGCCTCGCTGCAAGGGGCGCTCGCCGATTCTTCACCGCTGTTGTGCAGCGCGCCGATTTCGCAGACTGGCGAATGGCCGATTTGTGTGGACCTGTATTCGCACCAGGGGCTACTGCATGGTTGGTTGAACTTTTCCAACGGCACACCCGCTGGGCGGCTTGCATGGCTGAAACCACCGTCGCCGCCTGCAACCAATCTCATCAGTAAACTCTTTCCCGCGGGCATTGATAATGCCATTGATGTTTTCGGGTCCGCCTATCATGCCGGCACGCCGGCGGTGGCTCTGTCTTCGGGCGCTTTAGAGCTGGACGTTTCAGCTCACAGTTCCGCGACCTATACCGTTTCAGTGACGAATAATTCGATTATTTCTCCAGTCCATATTTCTGGAACGATCGCATCTTCAACCGGCCTGATCACACTTAGCCTTCCTTCGGCTGTTACCGGCGGTTTGATTCGAAAAGCGTATGCGGTTGTGCTGCAGAGCTCTAACGCAGCGGTCGGGACAGTTACCGGAACTAACGCGGCCATCTACCTTCACTAGGGCACCCCTAAAAGGGCATCAGAAAAAACCGTATTTGGGTCCCTTGCGCATCCCTGATGCTGTGCTACGGTGCACGGCTTTTTGAGACGCACAAGGAAGTGAACCCAAAGCCCAATAGAATCCATTGTCATTTTTTAATCGAACCCTACTCGCCCTCATTTTGTCGGCTGGCGCCTACGCCTCTGCCGACCAATCTGTAAAACTGGCCTGGGACGCCAGCGTTGATCCTACGGTCGTCGGCTATTCCATTTATTACGGACCCGCCGCGGGCAATTACACCAATCGACTCGACGCCGGGTCAGCGCTGACGCTGACCACGCCGACATTGCCGGACGGGCTCTACTACTTTGCTGCGACCGCCCACAACGCTGTCGGCGGCGAAAGTGATTTCGGCAATGTTATCAGCACGAACCTGACGACGGCTGTTATCACCAATAATCCGGCAACGAACACTCCGCCTCCGGACGGCGTCGCACCGAGCATTGTGACGCAACCGAAGGATGCGAGTTGCGCGCCCGGCAGCACGGCACAATTCGTCGTAACAGCCGCTGGCACCTCGCCGATTTATCAATGGCTTCGCAACGGCGTGCCGTTGGCAAATGGCGGGAACATTTCTGGCGCGACCAGTCCGACGCTGACCATTTCGAGTGTCAGCAGCGCCGACGACAATAATTATCGTGTCACCGTTTCCAACGCATGGGGCAATACGGCCAGCATTTACGTGGTGTTGTCTTTAACAAACGCAACCGTCATTACGAACCCGCCACCGCCGCCCATCACAAATAGCCCGCCTCCAGCCACGTTCATCGTTTCATCCCCGCAGAGCCAAACGGTTTATGCGACGAGCAATTTAACGCTGAATGTTACGGTCGGTGGCACCACGACGAATGCGTACCAATGGAGCAAGAATGGAGCGCCTATCGCGGGCGCGACCGATTCCGCTTATTCCGTTGCAAGCGCCTTGCGCGCTGATGCCGGGACTTACACTGTTGCAGTCACCGGAAACGGAACTGTGACCAGCAGCCCGGCGATTATTACGGTCATCGACCCCTTCTTCACTGTCCAACCGGCGAGCAAGAACCTCGTTGTCGGGCAGTCGACAACTTTCACCGCCGCTGCGATCGGCACGTTGCCGTTGCACTACCAATGGTACGTCATCAAATCGGGAGCGACGCCCGCGGCGTTGAGTGGCAAAACTAATACGACACTAACGCTTTCTTCGGTGAGAAAGGGCGATGCCGGAAGTTATTACTGCGTCGCCGATAATGGCGCGACAGCGCAGACCGTTAATGCGGTGCTTGGTGTCTATAATAAACAATCGCAGTTGCCGGCTTCGATTGCCGTCTCGGCGATGGCTGTCAGCGCTCCGATTGCGTCGGGCACTTACAATGGACTTTTTGAACCGGCGGATAATGTGTCGGCTGGCAACGCTGGTTCGCTGGCGAACGTGGTCGTCAGCGGTAACGGCACATACAGCGGCAAGGTGTTGCTCGCTGGCGGGCAATATTCTCTCGCCGGTTCGTTCGATGCATCCGGATCAGCCACGCAAACTGTGGCGCGTTCTGGAAAATCGAGTTTGTCCGTGGTTCTGCATCTGGATTCAATCGCCAAACAATTGACGGGTACCGTATCGTGCGACGCCGAAGGGTGGTCATCGCCGTTGCGCGCCAATGCGGTGTTCTATAGTGCCAATAATCCGAATCCGACTGCTGCGCGTTATTCCATCTTGTTCTTGGACAATCAAAAGGTGGTCGCAGGACAAGCGACTGTGACGAACAGCATCAACGGCGTTGTTACGACATCGGGCAAATTGGCCGACGCAATGGCGTTCTCGTGCGGTGCGCCGATTTCGCAATTTGGCGAGTGGCCGGTTCACGTCGAGCTGTATCAGCGCGCCGGTTTGCTCCAAGGTTGGCTCACTCTTTCGAATGGTGTTCCGGCGGGAACGTTGATTTGGATTAAGCCCGGAGTGTTTACCAACGCGCTCAACGTCGCCGTCAATTCACCGCCAATGCCTCCCGCGCCTTAATGCGGCAGATGGCCGTGGCGCA
>JAICXV010000410.1 GCA_025934545.1 Verrucomicrobiia bacterium | reverse complement strand
GACCCGGACATTAAAACGGCACGCATCAATCGCGTCATCGTCAGCTCAGGAGCAACGATTGATGATTTGAAGGAAACATCGTCAGGCGTGCACTTCGGGTTGAGATTTTTTGCGGGACAGAACAGTCACGGTTTCCTGAGTGGATTCAGGCCGACCGAGATTTGGGTTAATGGCAAAAAACTTCCAGAGAGCGGCTCGCCCCTCAAACGCGAAGCGGGTTGGTGGTGGGACCGTGCGCATCGGCGGGCTTACTTCACGGTGACGCACGACCGGTCCGAAGTAAAGATGGAGATCAAATCAGGGTCGTAGTTCGCGAGCATCAAATTGAATTGATGTGGCGCTCGGTCGTCCATCTTATAGATTAAGTAACGATGACCGAATGCCACATCCCAGCGCTACGACGCGGACGGCCTTACGAAAGTTTGGACAAAGCCAATGTCGTCGACTTCCGTTCTGGTGCTGCACTGGCGACCGTCAGTCAGGTCAATGCAGGCATTATTCGCAAAGATTTGGCGCGAGTGGGTGAAGCGCGCGCGGCGCTCAAAAAATTTTCCGTCGCGCAATTGATCGACATTTGCGCGCGGGCAGGGGACCGGTTTGTCAACGGCAACTTGCCCATCGGCGACAAAGGACAGACCCAATCACCGCAGCACTATCTCGAAACACTCTCTGCGACGAGCGGTCTCCCGCACGTGATGGTCCGGCGCAACATGAACAAAATTCATCAGGCGCTGACAAATATGGGCAAAGTGCTCAACGGCCTGACGCGCGGACTTGATCTTTCCGTTCTCGACAATGGCGTCGGCGAACAAAATGGCGCGCGTGTCTGTTACTACGCCGCGACCGAAAGTCTCGGCCTTGTCATGCCGAGCAATTCGCCGGCGGTGAATTCGCTTTGGTTGCCCGCCATCCCTCTGAAAATTCCCGTCATCATCAAACCGGGCAAAGATGAACCATGGACTCCCTATCGGTTGATCCAGGCTTTTATTGCCGCGGGTTGTCCGGCGGAGGCCTTTGGCTTTTATCCAACCGATCATGAAGGCGCTGGCGAAATTTTGCGCAGTTGCGGACGCGCCTTGATTTTCGGCGACAAATCCACGACCCAACAATACGCGGCCAATCCGGCGATTCAGATTCATGGGCCGGGATACAGCAAGATTCTCATTGCCGACGACGAGATTGAACATTGGCCCGAATTCATTGACGTGATTGTTTCCGCGATTTCCGATAACGGCGGACGCAGTTGCATCAATGCCTCAACGGTTGTTGTCCCAAAATACGCCGCACAAATTGCCGATGCACTGGCGAAAAAGCTCGGACCCATCGCACCGACCGCGCCGGAAGACGAAAACGCGCGTTTGTCCGGTTTCGCCAATATCAAAATGGCCGATTACATCGACGGCGCGATTGAAGAAGGTCTGCAAACTTCAGGCGCGACTGAGGTGACGTCGAAGTATCGCAACGGACAACGCAAGGTTCAACACAACGGCGCGACCTATTTGCGTCCGACGATTGTGCTGTGCGAATCGTTCGCGCATCCGCTGGCGAATCGCGAGTTTTTATTTCCATACGCGAGCGTCGTGCAAATGCCGCAATCAGAAATGCTCAAACAAATCGGCCCTTCTCTCGCGGTCACAATTATCACGAAAAATCGTCAACTGATCGCGCAAGCCGTCGAGTGCCCGCTCATCGACCGGTTAAACATCGGCCCGATTTCAACCATGAATGTTTCGTGGGACCAGCCGCACGAAGGCAATATGTTCGAGTTTCTCTACAAGCGGCGCTCGTTAGAAATGTCCCCATCATGACCGGCGCTTTTGATTTTCAACCTCGCACGCGGATTGTCTTTGGTGTCGGCAGCATCGAACGCGCCGGCGAACTCACTGCCGAACTGGGCGCACAAAAAGTCCTCGTCGTGACCGATCCAGGCATTGAAAAAGCCGGACACCTTGAACTGCTGTTGAATTCACTTTCGCGCGCAAAAATCCGATCGGTTGTCTTCGACAAAGTTCGCGAGAACCCGACGACGCTCGATGTAGACGCGTGCTTGCAGTTCGCGAAGGCGAACGCGATTGATTCGATCATCGGCCTCGGCGGCGGAAGCAGTCTCGACACGGCCAAAGGCTGCAATTTTCTTCTGACCAATGGCGGGCGTATGCAGGACTACTGGGGAGTTGGCAAAGCGACAAAGCCGATGTTGCCCTTCATCGCGATCCCAACGACCGCCGGAACCGGCAGCGAATGTCAGTCGGTCGCACTCATCGCAGATGAAAAGACCCACGCAAAGATGGCCTGCGGCGATCACAAAGCCGCAGCGCGCGTGGCGATTCTTGATCCGGGCCTGACACTTTCCCAACCGGCGCGCGTGACCGCTTGCACTGGCATCGATGCGTTATCCCACGCCGTCGAATCCGCCGTGACTCGCAAACGAACTCCGCTTTCGATGCTCTATTCCCGCGAGGCATTTCGGTTATGCGCCTCGAGCTTGCCCCGAATTTTCCAAAACCCCAAAGACCTCGAAGCGCGTGCGAATATGTTGCTTGGCGCCGCTTTTGCCGGAATGGCAATTGAGAACAGCATGCTCGGCGCGGCCCATTCTGCCGCGAATCCGTTGACGGCACACTTCAACGTAATCCACGGACAAGCCGTCGGAATGATGTTACCGGCGATAGTCCAGTTCAACTCAGTCGATGCTCAGGCGCGCGAAATTTACCAGCACCTCGAACTGCCGGACGGCGCAAAATCTTTGGTGGGCTGGCTCAACGAAGTTTTAGATCAAGCGAATATGCCCAAATCGCTGGCTGATTGCGGCGTCGACGGTTCCGCGATTCCCATGATGGCCGCGGAAGCAGCAAAGCAATGGACCGCTGCCTTTAATCCTCGAACAATTACCGAAGCCGATTTTGCGAAGCTTTACGAGCAGGTGTTTACAACCCGCTCGTTCCAGTGATCAGCCCGTCGAGCAGTTCAAACAGGTGCTCCGAATCAGGAATGGTCATAACCATCGACCGCTCCGTCTGACGCTTCCCGCGTTTTAGATGAGCGATGCCAAAACCGTCGCCCCACGCGCGGCCATTCGTGACGCATGCGTTAGTGCGACATTCATCAATCTGTTGCCATGCCTTCTGTTGTACCGACACGTTATCGCCATCCATCTCGTATTTCCAGCCGACGATGTAAGCCTTCGGAAATAATCGGCGTAGCTGGCTGATAATTTTCGCGGTCGGTAACAGTTCGGCGGTGAGCGTGCCGTCACGTGTGGAAATCTTCGCCGATTTTATCTCCGCGAGTTCGCCGGCGTCATTCTTAGTCCAAATCTTCCCGAATTTAAAATCGCTGACCGCAGCGACGTGAAACAAAGCGCCGAAATCGTCCGATGCCAACATTTCGAGTTTTTGGCGGAGGTCAAGCGTCGTGGTGAACCTTTGCACGGTCTTGGCCTTAAGCTTCCCGCCCCAGGTGGCCGATTCCCCGAGCAACAGCGTTACGTCGTGACCACGATCAGTCAGATAATTCGCCAGTTCCGAACCAAGTCTGCCGGTGGAAAAATTCGTCAAACGTCGCACTTCATCGAGTGGCTCGTACGTCGGGCCAGCTGTGACGATGCACTTCATTTGAGTTCAAAGTTCAATGTTCGAGGTCCAAAGTTCGATGTTTTGTCGGCTTCGAACACAGAACCTTACAGCCAAAGACTAACCGCCAAACTGCAGGCGCGCGTCTTCTTTGAGCATATCATCCAGATTTTTCCACTGGATTTCGTTCATGCTGTCAAAGGCGTTGAGGTAAACCGCGACTTCTTCGGGCGGATATTTC
>JAICXV010000196.1 GCA_025934545.1 Verrucomicrobiia bacterium | reverse complement strand
TTCATAACAGAGTCGCGGATGATCTGGGCGCGAAGTTGGGTGAAGAGGGCGAGGTGTTGGTGGATGCGTGCATGATGACGAGTGTGCGCGGGGTTTATGCGGCGGGTTGTGTGACGCCGGCGAATTGCCAGATTATCATTGCGGCGGGACAAGGCGCGGTCGCGGCGCAATCGATCAATCGGGATTTGTTTGAGGAAAGTTTGGAGAACCATGCTTTGCGGCAAATGCGCGAGGAGCAGTTGGAAAACGGCTGCACTGCGCCGCAGGTTATCCATTAAGATTTGGTCAAATCGTTCCCCAGTTGCAGAAAAGGCTATCGGCTGTTCTGTTGAAACAGAGGGCGCGCGCCAAGGACCGCGCCGGAATACTTATGCGACAGGTGTCGGAATTGACGGTTGAAGGGAAGCAGTTGCAGGTGTCGAACCTGGACAAGGTTCTGTATCCACGAACGGGTTTCACCAAGGCGCAGGTGATCGATTATTATGTCCGCATTTCGCCGGTGCTGTTGCCGCATTTGAAGGACAGGCCGCTGACGCTCAAACGCTATCCCGAAGGGGTCGACCATGAATTTTTTTATGAGAAGCAGTGCCCGAGTTATCGGCCCGGCTGGGTGAAGACGGCGCGAGTCGAAAGCACGCGCAAGGTCGTCAATTATTGTCTGGCGAATAATTTGTCGACATTAGTCTGGGCGGCGAATTTGGCGGATTTAGAGATGCACACGTCGTTGTCGCGCGCGCCGGATATTGGGACGCCGACGATGGTGGTGTTCGATTTGGATCCGGGTTTGCCGGCGGACATCGTGCAATGTTGCGAGGTTGCGTTTTGGTTGAAGGCGAAGTTGGAGAAATTGGGGTTGGAGAGTTTTGCGAAAACGTCCGGTTCGAAGGGTCTGCAAATCTACATTCCGTTGAACACGAAAACGAATTACGAGGTGACGAAGACGTTCGCGAAAAATATGGCGGAGGCATTGGAGCGCGAACATCCGAACGAGGTGCTTTCGAAGATGGCCAAGGCGTTGCGGCCGGGGAAGGTTTTTGTCGATTGGAGCCAGAACGATGACCACAAGACGACGGTCTGTGTTTATTCGTTGCGCGCGAAAGAGCAGCCAACGGTTTCGACGCCGGTGACGTGGGACGAGGTCGCGGCGGCGTTGAAGAAGAAGGACGCGAAACGACTGACTTTCGTTTCAGACAAGACGCTCGAGCGCGTCGAGAAGCATGGCGATTTGTTCGAGCCGGTCCTGAAGTTAAAGCAAAAATTGAAATCGACAGACGTGGAATGAAACGCAATCCCCTCGACGAATACGCCGGCAAACGCGACTTCAAACAAACTCGCGAACCGGGCCCGCGCGTCAAAAAGACCGAGCGCGTTGCGACGGGAAATCTGTTCGTGATTCAAAAGCACGCGGCGAGTCATCTCCATTATGATTTTCGGCTGGAGATGGAAGGGGTGCTGAAGTCGTGGGCGGTGCCGAAAGGCCTGCCAATGCGACGCGGCGACAAGCGGCTGGCGATGCAGGTCGAGGATCATCCGCTGGACTACGCGCGGTTTGAAGGGATTATCGCGCCGGGCAATTACGGCGCCGGGACGGTGATGGTTTGGGACATCGGCACTTACGAAGTCAAAGACGCCGAGCCGTTGAAGGCGCTCGAGGCGGGAAAAGTTCATTTCACTTTGAAGGGCAAGAAGCTCAAAGGCGAATGGGCGATTATCAGGATTCGTAACCCGAATGAAAAAGGCAAACAGCCGTGGTTGATTTTCAAGGCGAGCGAAGATTTGCCGGAATTGTCGGCGAAAAAAGAAAACGAATCGGCGATCAGCGGGCGATCGATGGAGAAAATTGCCGCGGCGCAGGATGCCGAATGGCAGAGCAATCGCGCGGCAGCGGGTTCTGAGCCGGACAGTTTTAAGGCACGCATTCGGAAGGCGGCGGCGAAAGCGAAAGCCGCAAAGGAAAAATCAGAAGAACAGGGGACAGATATAGCGATCGCATCGAAAAAATTGCCACATGGCAAAGTTGCGTTTATTGAGCCGATGAAGTGCAAGTTGCTCGATGAAATTCCGAACGGGGACGATTGGATTTATGAAATCAAGTTCGACGGCATCCGGGCGTTGACGTTGAAGCGCGGCGACGATGTGGAACTTTATTCGCGATTGCGCAACAAAATGACGCACCGGTTTGGCGACGTTGCCGAGGCGTTGAAAAAGTGTGATTGCGAGTCGGCGGTTTTCGATGGCGAAGTGGTGGCGCTGGAGCAAAGCGGGCGTTCGTCTTTTCAATTACTCCAGATGTCGCGCATGCCGGGGCAAAGTCCGCCGATTGTTTATTATTTGTTCGATATTTTGAACTTGGACGGGAAGGACTTGAAGAATTTGCCGTTGCACGAGCGCAAAAAGATTTTGCAGCAAGTTGTGCCGACCAATGATGATCTGCTGCGGATTTCGGACCATTTGGGCGGACGACCGGAACAGTTGTGGACGGAAGTTTGTCAGCGCGGCCTGGAGGGGTTGATCGGCAAGCAGCGCAATTCGAAATATGAACCGGGTAAACGCAGTGGTGCGTGGATCAAGGTGAAGTGCACCTCGGCGCAGGAGTTTGTCATCGGCGGTTACACGCCGCCGCAGGGTGCCCGCGAAAAATTCGGCGCGATTATGGTGGGTTATTACGAAGGAGACAAATTGATCTTTGCTTCGAAAGTTGGAACCGGTTTTGACCGGCGCGTGCTGGAAGCGCTGCACAAACAATTTCAAAAACTAAAACAACCAGAGTGTCCTTTTGCCAATTTGCCGGATAAGCGGCCGGGTCGATGGGGGCAGGGAATTACCGCGAGCCAGATGAAACGTTGCACGTGGTTGCGGCCGCAATTGGTCGCGCAGGTGCGGTTCACGGAGTGGACGATGGACGGCGGGCTGCGTCATCCGGTGTTCATGGGATTGCGCGAGGACAAACAACCTCGGGAAGTCGTTAAAGAAAAACCGGAGCGTTAAGAAAGGAGTATTTATGTCAAATGGCAACGGCAAACCGTCAGGCGGTGTGAATGAACGGTTTCATGAATTTGCGCACAAAACGGCCCGCGCTATGGGCAATCCGTGGGCATTTATCCTGGCGATGCTGACGATTATCGCGTGGGCAGTGACGGGGCCGATGTTTAATTATTCGAACACGTGGCAGCTCGTCATCAATACCGGCACGACGATTATCACGTTTCTCGCCGTTTTCCTGATCCAAAATACGCAAAACCGCGATGCGCGCGCCGTGCATCTGAAGCTTGACGAATTACTCAGGAGCGGCGAAAAAGCTCGGAACTATTTGATTGACTTGCAGAACATGTCGGATGAGGAGCTTGATGAACTTGAACACCAGTTTCAGATTTGCCGCAAAAAGCGTGTGGCCGTGCCCGAACCACCCATTGTCACGCGGGCGACTAAGCCCGCGACCGAGTCGAAGAAAATGTGAACGCGGTGTTTTTGTTCTCTTAGCGGTTGTTGCTGTCCTTTGCTCGAGCGCGTTGGGGGGCAGGGCTGATTCGACCAAGTTTAACTTTGATTCAGTGCGCGGTGATTCGGTTTGGGAAACGGAAATTGGCGATGGTTTTCGCAAACACGCCATTGAGTCGGGAATCAATCTTGGCGTTGGTATTGGCTTGAAGGTTTTTGGCGGGCGCACCGATCACGATATCGCGCTCGGCGATATTCATATTGGAACGATGCTGACGCGCACTGTCGGGAAGGGACATTTTTATTCTGGAAATTTCGAGTTGCTCGGCCAATTTTTCGGCGGCGAACAGTTCAATCACCACACGGCCTACGTCATCGGCGCCGCGCCGGTGATCCGGTATAATTTCGCGACGGGCTCGCACCTCGTGCCCTTTGTCGATGGCGGGGTGGGGGCGACGTTGACGGAAATCCGGCAGCCGGACTTGAGTACCAGTTTTGAGTTCAATGTGCAGGTGGGCGTCGGATTGCATTGGTTTTTCAAACCGAATATGGCGGCGACGATGGAAGGGCGATGGTTGCACCTATCGAATGCCGGCCTCGATCATCCTAATCAGGGTGTGAACACGAGCGTTGTCATGGTGGGGTTGGACTGGTTTTTTTGATTTTCAGCCTGCCTCGACCGGAGAAAAATGGGGCTAGTGTAACTCCAGCCGCCCAAGTAGCGTGGGCGCGTGAACATCCTTTTCATCGGCGATATCGTGGGCGAGCCGGGCCGGCGCGCGGTGAAGGAGCTCGTTCCAAAACTTCGGCGCGAACATCAGATCGACATTGTCATCGCCAATGGCGAAAATTCAGCGGGCGGTTCGGGAATCACGCCGAATACCGCGAACGAAATCTTCGACGGCCAGGTCGATGTCATCACGACGGGCGATCATTTGTTTGATCAAAAGGAAGTGATGCAGTTGCTGCAGAATGAGCCGCGATTGTTGCGGCCAATGAATTATCCTTCGGGCACGGTCGGGCGCGGCAGTGCGATTTTCCACTTTGAAAAGTTGCCGCCGATTGGCGTGCTGAATTTGCAGGGACGGTCGTTTATGGCGGCGTTGGAAAATCCGTTTGCGGTCGGCAAGGCCGAGGTCGAGCGGATGCGGCAGTCGGCTAGCATCATTTTCATCGACATGCACGCGGAGGCGACGTCTGAGAAAATCGCGATGGCGCGAATGTTGGACGGCCAGGTCAGCGCGGTGGTCGGAACGCACACGCACGTGCAGACTGCCGACGAACAGATTTTTCCCGGCGGGACGGCATATCTGACGGACGCGGGATTTACAGGGCCACACGAAAGTATTTTAGGGCGCGAGATTCAACCGATCATCCAACGATTCGTGACGAATCTCCCGCAGAGGTTCGGCGTGGCAACGGAACGGGTCTTACTGCAGGGCGCGTTAATTGATGTTGATTCGAATTCGGGACGCGCCGTCAGCATCAGGCGAATTTCCGAACCGGTGAAATAATCAGGATTCGCGAATGGTGGCCTGCAAGTTCTGCTTGAGATTCTGCACGACCTTTTCGTGCGCGCTGTTCACTTCGGCATCGGTCAGCGTCTTTTCGGCGCTTCGATAAGTAAATGCATACGCCAGACTCTTTTGGCCTGCCGGAATATTTTTTCCACGAAAGACATCGAACACTTCGACGGATTCGAGGTTGGCTGGTTTGCTTTGGCGAACGACGTTTAACACGGCGTCGTGCGTGGCCGTTTCGGGAACGATCATGGCGATGTCGCGACGGATCGAAGGAAAGGCCGGGAGTGACTTAAAGGATTTCTCGCGATTACGACGCGCCAGCAACAGGTCGAAGTTTAATTCGGCGAGGAACGCGGCATGGCGCAGATCGTAGCGTTTGGCGAGGGCAGGGGAGACCTGGCCCATTTCGCCGAGGGTCATCTTGCCAAGTTGCACGCCAGCCGATTCGAGGAAAAATGTCGTCGCGCTTTCGCGGCGGACGTAGCTCATGCCTTTTAAGCCGAACTGCTGCAGGAAATCTTCGACGATGCCTTTCAGGTCGTAGGCGTCGAAGGTCGCATCACGATCGGCACCGGACCAAAAGCCGGCGAGGCGATGGCCGGTGAGTGCGATGCCTAGGCGGCGTTCTTCTTT
>JAICXV010000531.1 GCA_025934545.1 Verrucomicrobiia bacterium | reverse complement strand
CGACAATCGAGTGGGAATAATCAGGGCGAAGAGGACATTTCCAGATCTCTCAATTTCGGACCGACCAGGTTTCCGATTTCGTTTCCGGCCAGAACGAGGGCGTATCCGAATGCGGCCAGCGCCAACGCCACCGCGACTGCGCCCCAGAAATGTTTTAGCTCAAACCGGCGCAGCGACGGCGCGTAGGTGATCAAACCAAGAACTGCGGCAACGACGATGACTGCGTCGATGCTGGCGCGTTGCCAATAACTGCCGCCGAGATGCAGCCACATGCCGAATTCATCGAAGGTCAACGCCATGGAAATGCCGTAGGCGATGGCAGTGCGCTCGGCGGCCATGCCTTGCGGGCGGCGGAAAAGCAGGTATCCGCCAGTGATCGCCAACAAAAAAATTCCGTAGTTGAGATGATGGACGTGCGTGCCGTGGAGAAACAGAAACATGTTCGGCATCAATTTTGCCATGATGAGAAACACAACGATGCGTGAGGCAAGGAAGGTCAGGACGAAACTCAATAGAACGACGCGGGCAACGCGTTCGTGCGACCCGTGAACGGGGGAATCCAGTTTGGCCGGAATTTCGTGGTTCAAAGTTCGGGCAATGATGCACGAAGTTGGATGCACGATGCTAGATTTTTGGTGTCGATTCTTCGTGGAGTGGTGCAACGAACCGTTGAATTGACACGGCGGGTTTTGGTCGTCAAACTCACGCCGATTTCACAACCAACGCTAGACGGTCAGCCTCCACCTCATGAAGAGCGCATACGGTTTTCGGGTCAGGGCAATCACATTTGCGGGCGTATTGCTGTCGCTTGTGCTTGTGGCTAATGGTGTCCAGCCCAGAAAACTCAGTGGCCATGTTCCGAAGGCGGTAAAGCAGCTGACGCCACTTCGACGGTTGGAAGCGGAGAAACCCCTTCAACTTGCGATTGGTTTGCCACTGCGCGATCAAGCCGGCTTGGAGGCTTTGCTTCATGACATCTACGATCCGACGAGCCCCAACTATCATAATTATCAAACACCGGAGCAGTTCACCGAGCGGTTTGGACCGACGAAGGACGATTACGAAGCGGTAAAGGCGTGGGCCAAAGCAAAGGGATTGGAAGTGACGGACTCGCATCCCAATCGGGTTGTGCTCAACGTCAAAGGAACGGCGGCAACGATCGAAAAGGCGTTCAACATCAAACTGCGCGTTTACCAACATCCGACAGAGGACCGAAGTTTTTTTGCTCCTGACGTAGAACCATCGCTTGATTTGGCTGTTCCGATCCAGAATGTCGGCGGCCTCCAGGATTTTTATCGTCGCAAACCGCACGTGCATTGGAAATCCGATGCGGTTACTGGCTTGCGCGCGCGGCCGTCGGCGGCTGTAAAACGGACTCTTGAGCCTGATGCGGAACCGCGTAACCCCACGATCGCTAGTCCCAGCACGGGTTCTGGAGTCGGTGGTTCGTTTCGTGGGTCTGATTTTCGCGCGGCTTACGTGCCCGGGACGGCGCTGACGGGCGCGGGACAGAGCGTTGCTTTGGTGCAATTCGACGGATTCTCGATGAGCGACATCAAGGCTTATGCAACGCAAGCGCACCTGTCAGTGCCCCACGTAGTGGTTATGCCAATCGACGGAGGAGTGCCGGTTTTTGGTGACGGGAACGTGGAGGTCTGCCTCGATATTGAAATGGTGATGTGCATGGCCCCAAACATCGCCAACATTTATGTGTACGAGGAACCGAACGATGGTTCGCCGTGGGAAGATATGCTGAGCCGAATCGCGAACGACAACCTTTGCAAGCAAGTAAGTTGTTCCTGGGGCGGCGGGCCGCCGAATCCGACGGCGGAGGCCATCTTCATGCAAATGGCGGCGCAAGGGCAATCGTTCTTCGCCGCGAGCGGAGATAGCGGAGCGTTTATTGGTGATGTTGATTTTCCACAAGACAGTCCGAATATCACGCTGGTCGGCGGAACGATCTTGACGACGAGCGGCCCAGCGGGTGCGTGGGTGTCAGAGACGGTTTGGAATTGGCACGACGACATCGGTGGCAGCGGCGGCGTGAGCACGTTTTATCCGATACCCAGTTGGCAACAAGGGATCAGCATGATAGCGAATGTCGGTTCGACGACTTATCGCAACATCCCGGATGTTGCGCTCACGGCTGATAACATCTACGTCACAGCCAATGCAGGCCATGCCGGTTTCGTAGGTGGGACGAGTTGCGCCGCGCCGTTGTGGGCAGGCTTGACCGCGCTGATGAACGAGCAGGCAACCGTTTGTGGTGATCCGCCAATGGGGTTTTTGAATCCCGCAATTTATGACATTGGCAAAAACCCGGCGAAGTGTGGTTCGATGTTCCACGATATTACTACGGGCGATAACACCACTCAGTTCACCCCGTTGAAATATTTTGCGGTCAGCGGCTATGATTTGTGCACCGGATGGGGGACACCTGCCAGCACGAGCCTCATTGATGCGTTGGCCAGGCCCGGACGATTGCAGGCAAGTCCGGCCAGCGGATTCGCCGCAACCGGTGCAGCCGGAGGACCATTTAATATTACGTCGACGGTGTTGACGTTGACCAATGGGACTGGCTACGCGTTGGGATGGACGGGACAACAGTCGGTTCGGTGGCTGGACGTGTCACCGTTGAGCGGGACATTGGCGCCGGGAGAAACGGTTGCGGTGACCATCCAACTTAACGCGGCTGCGTCAAACCTCGTTCCCGGGATTTATGATGGAGCTGTGACCTTCGTTAACTCGCTCGACCTGGTTGTGTTGACGCGGCAATTTCGGCTGACAGCTTTGGGCGCCCCTATCGTGACGAGCCAACCGACGGCTGTAACCAACGTGCAGGGAGGCAGCAGTATGTTTAGTGTCGATGCCGCCGGGACAGGATCGCTCAACTATCAATGGCGATTGAATGGGACGCCAATTCCCGGAGCGACGGATTCAACGCTGACGCTATCGGATCTTGTGCCATCGCAAAGCGGTAATTACAGCGTGGTAGTGAATAATCCCGCCGGTTCGACGACGAGTTCGGATGCAATGCTGACGGTGATCTCATCGTTGTCTGCGTGCGTGGACGATTTTGAAAGCGGCATTAACGCATCGCAGTGGTTCGGTTTTGCAGGCACGGT
>JAICXV010000691.1 GCA_025934545.1 Verrucomicrobiia bacterium | reverse complement strand
GTCAGATTTTGCTGTTGGAATTTCGGCATAGCGAACATACGCCCATAACGTCAGCATAAAAAAGAATCCGCTTAACACATCTTTACGCTCTGAAATCCACGCCACCGATTCGACGTGCATCGGGTGCAACGCGAACAATGTCGCAACGAAGGCGCATGCCCAAAGTTGATTCGGCTGCCGTCGCGTCATTCGGAGCAAAACGCAAAATAGCAAAAGTGTATTCGCGATATGCAATAGCACGTTGGTGTAATGATGCGCGCCGGGAACCACGCCGTAGATCTCACAGTCGAGCATGTGCGTGAGCATGGTGATCGGATGCCAATTGCCCGCCACATTATGGTGAAAAGCCCATTTTACACTTTCCCAGGACAACCCGTTGTGGACCGCGTAATTGTCGCGCACGTATTCGAAGTCGTCGACGCTGACGAAATCAAAATTCGTAACCTGCGCATAAACCGCAACAATTGCCAAAACCAGCAAGGCGCCGATGACAATCTGCGGGCGCGCGCGCCATCGACTTATTGGGGCGTCTGCGGATGATACAGCTTGGTGCGGCGAAGAAATTTGCGCGGTGGACGGCATGGGTGAACTGTGAATTAGTATTTTGGAGTTTTGCCGAACTTCTGCCAATAACTTTCCGCCCAAAACGAACTAAGCTAGTGGATTCCCTGATTTTGCCATTGTTTGCGGGGAATTTTGTTCACTTGGAGTTCGGTGTTGTCATATCATGAAACCGACCAAATCATGAAAAAACTACTCTGTGGCGCCATTGTACTTGTGACCCTGGGCCTGACCGACGGGCTCGTCCTTGCCGCCGACACAACCGCGACCGCGACCCCGGCTCCAGCGCCGAAAATCAAATTTGAAACCAATTTTTTTGACTTTGGCAAGATGACCAGTGCGGAAAGGCTCACGGGCTCATTCAAATTTAAAAATGTCGGCAACGCGCCTTTAAAACTCGACTCGCCCGAGGCCAGTTGCGATTGCACCGAAGCAAAAATCCGTCCGGACGTTCTCGCCCCAGGCGAAAGCGGCGCGGTGACTTATAGCATTAAAATTGACCATGCGGTCAGCGGTCAGCGTTACATCAAAGTACATTCCAACGACCCCGAGAACCCGGACATCGAACTGACCATTCAATTGGATTACACGCCTTTGTTCGAGACCACCCCGCCGCATCTCGACGTTCTGCTACGCCCCGGCAAGGACGAGGTCCAAACCAGCTTCATCGTCAATCGGATGGACGAAAAACCTCTCGGTATCGACCGTCTGGCAACATCGCAGGATTGGATCACTGCGGAATTTGATGCCGCCTACGAACCACAGGTCCGCGATTCTGTCTTCGACAGTACACACAAACCGCTGGAAAGCACCGGGCGCGTGCTCGTCACCATTCATCGGCCAAAAGGTTCGCCGACGTTCTTCAAAGAAAAAGTGGAACTATGGAACGGCCAACAATCCGAGCACGCCGCGAAAGTCGTCGAGATCAACGGTATGATTCAGGGAGAGATCACGGCCGATCCGGCCAAGCTTGAATGGGTCCTGGCCGATCTCGGCCCCGACATCACCAAATACTCAAATGAAGTGCTCTCGCGGCATATCACAATCATTTCCGCGCTCGGCAAACCTGTGGAATTCAAAAAAGTATCCACTGACATCAAAGGCATGAGCGTGAAAGTCGTGCCCACCATCCCCAACCGGCACTTCGACCTGATCGTCAAATTTGATGAACTGCCGCACAACCTCGTCGAAGGAAAAGTGACGCTCGAAACCTCGCTGGCCTCTATCCCGAAACTGGAAGTTCCGTTGCACATCAGCGCCGCGCCGTAATCGACCGATATGAAAAAACTCTCTCTGTGCGCAGGCGTTGCTCTCCTATCGCTATCCGTTCAAACCGTTGGAGCGGCCCCGCAAATCCAGTTTGAAACCAACTTCTTTGACTTCGGCAAGATCCGCGCCATTGAATACGTCACCGGTTCGTTCAAATTCAAAAATATCGGCGACGCAGTCCTGAAAGTGGATCCGCCGCATCCAAGCTGCGGTTGCACCGATGCCAAGGTGACCCCCGACACGCTCAAGCCAGGTCAAAGCGGAGAGGTTACCTATCGCATCAATCTCGACCATCGCATGGTCAAAGGCGAAAAGGTGATCACGATTGTTTCCAACGATCCGAAGAACCAGAGCGTCACACTTCACGCGCAGCTTGAGTTTGATCCCGTTT
>JAICXV010000179.1 GCA_025934545.1 Verrucomicrobiia bacterium | reverse complement strand
GTTGGTGCTGAACATGATTACCACGTTGGCGATGGTTCGCATCGGCAAAGTCATCAGCAACCTGATGGTCGACATGAATGCTTCCAACAAAAAACTGCGCGAACGCGCGGTACGCATCGTCCAGGCGATCACGGGCAAAGACAGCACTGCCGCGATCGGAGCACTGGAAAAATCGCGATGGATCGTCAAAGACGCTTGCCAGCGATTGCGCTAATTTGGTTTTTCGGACTGTGCTTTTTCATCGCCGGTTGTGCATCGCCATCGCGTGATGCGGCCGGCGATACTTTTTCGACACAAATCTTTCCACTCACTTCCAGCAATCGGAATTATCCTGGAATCATGTTCGGCGGTTGGGGACCGCATCTTCGCGCGATCATGCGCAATTCGGCTGACGAACTTTGGTTGGTCACCGACGCGGGGCCCGATGTTCAACACAACGAGGAGTTGATTTATCATCGGTTCGACGGAACCGCTTGGAGCGACGTCGCGAAAGTTAAACAGATTTCCGGAATTCAACAAAACGTCGCTTCGGTGATGTCCCGCGATCGGATTTATTCATACGGCATCAGCATTCGCGAGCCGCTTTATGTGGAGGAATGTATTTTCGATACGGCAAAGCACGCGATTCAGTCGGTAGGTGAAATTCACATCAACGGCAAACCGTTGGTTCTGCCGGGTAATTGCAACTACGTTGGCGCCGCGGTCGGGCCATCGGGACGAAAAGTCGTCTGGTGGACGACGGTCGGCGTTAATGGCGGGGAGGGGAAGTGGAGTTACATTTACGAGCAGAACAATTCCTGGGTTGGACCGGTCGTTTCGTCTTTGCATGGCTACAATGATTTTGGATATGTCTTCGCATCATTTTTGAGCAAAGACCGGGTAGCGTTTGCCGGACAGTTGTTCAAAGGCGCGTATCCGAAGGGGACCTATGCGGTGGGTTGCGTAGAATTGCAGTTGGGCGATCAGTTCAATTTCGGAAAGAATTTTTACGCGCTCGATACAAATGCGCCCAACTCCGGCAGGTCAGCGGCTGATATCGTAGTGATAAACGGCGATACGCACGTTGCCGCGGAAACGCAAAAGGGAACGCTGGCGTATTATTTCAAGCCAGCCATGAAATCGTGGGCGGAGTGCGACCAGCCATTTTGTGTTTTGACCAACGTGCATCGCGCTCGTTTTCTGGAAACGGCTAAAAAAATCTTTCTCATCACCGGCAGCGCGGATGGCGAAGCATTGACGGTTCGATCCAGCAAGCTCCACCAGAGGCGCGCGATCAGTTGGACGCAAATTCCGCCGGTTCATATTCCGGTGCCGAGAAAGGAATTTGCGCAGCCGGCAGCTATTTATATTGAATCGCGAAGTTACCAGACCGAGCCGGTCAAAGCATTGGATTTTGCTATCGTTGGACACTATCCAGAATTGGACTCGCAGATTCTCTCGGTCCAGTCGCGGCCATCAGCAAAATAAAAAAGGCACTCTGGAAATCAGAGTGCCTTCAGGGAGAAAAACTACAATTAACGAGCGCCGAGGATCGCGTCCTTGGCTGCTTTGGCAACGCGGAACTTCACAACTTTCTTTGCCGGAATCTGAATGGTTGCGCCAGTGGCCGGATTACGACCAACGCGCGCCTTGCGGTTCACGAGGACGAGCTTGCCGATGCCAGGGAGGGTGAAGGTGTTTTTAGCGTGCTTGTAAGCGAGGTTCGCCAGGTGCTCGAGAATTTCCGCGCCGGCTTTCTTGGTCAATCCGCCTTTAGCGGCAATTTCGGCTGCGAGTTGAGATTTAGAGAGTGCTTTTGCCATAATGTGTTTGTCTTAGTTAAGGTTAAACTGCTTGAGCGTGACGCTCCAAGTGCGCCTACTTAAAACGCTTCCCGCGCATCACGCAACGACAAAAATCAATTTTTTCTGAATATTTACAAGTGTTTTTTTGAGTTTTGTTGACTCACCGCAAGCTTGACTTGCTCGGCCGTTTTCTCACCCTTGAACCAATGGCCGGTCTCTTCACAATCCAAAATGAATTCCGTTACGAAATCGTGCGGAAAATTTTTGAAGGCGGCATGGGAGTTGTATACGAAGCCGAACAACGCGGCGCGCGCGAATTTGTTAAACGCGTCGCGATGAAAGTCATTCGGCAGAATTACGCGAACCAAAAGCAGTTCATCGACAATTTCATCGGCGAAGCAAAGTTGGTGGCCGACTTGATTCACACCAACATTGCCCAGACCTACCATCTCGGCGAAGCGCGCGGTCTCTACTTCATCTGCATGGAACTGATCAATGGTGTTAACCTTGAGCAATTCGCACAGCAATTGAAAACGCGAGAGCGCGTGTTGCCGTCGGAATTGGCCGTTTTTATCGTCAGCCGAATTGTGCGCGGGTTGGCTTACGCGCATTCCAAAAGCGATGGAGACGGAAAGCCCCTCGGCATTGTCCATCGTGATGTCAGTTTCAAGAATATCATGATCGCTTTCGCCGGTGACGTGAAATTGATGGACTTCGGCATCGCCAAAGCGCGCGGCTTTTTGCAGGACCAGGAAGGCGAAGTCATCGCCGGCAAGGCCGATTATATGAGCCCCGAGCAGGCGGATTTCCGTATCACAGATAAGCGGTCGGATATTTTTTCAGCCGGTGTGGTGTTGCAACACCTTTTACTCGGTTACAACATTTTCAAAGGACGCGATGCGGACGATTCGCGCGAGCGCATTTTGAATTTGCCGATCCCTGATTTTCGCGAGCTGGATTCGCGCATCGATGATCGCTTGAACGAAATTTTGCATCGGACACTGGTGCGCGACTTGAACAAGCGTTACGGTAACGCCGATGATTTGTTGTACGATTTGGAGTACTACATTTACCACAAAGGTTATGGCCCGACGAACGAGACGCTTGGAAAGTTCATTCGCGAGTTGTTCGGCGAAAAGAGTCTGGACCAAAATCCGGACAAGCCCCGCCCGCCTTTGGAGGAAGCGTCCACCGTGCGCATGAAAGCACAAAAGCCGACATAGGCGCGCGGACATTCCTGTCCGCCAATCTCAAGACACGTGAAGAAAACCGCAAACAACAAAAAAAATCCCAGTACGGTAGTTCTCGGGTTGATTCAGACGAGTTGCTCATCTGATCCGAACGAGAATTCCGCGAAGCAATACGCACTGGTCGAAAAAGCCGCCGAACGCGGCGCGCAAATTATTTGCACGCAAGAGCTCTATCGCTCGCAATATTTCTGCCAGAGCGAAGATCACAAATATTTCAAGCTGGCGGAGTCCATTCCGGGGCCGAGTACCGAAGCGCTTTGCGCCATCGCGAAGACGCATGGCGTTGTCATCGTCGCATCGCTTTTCGAAAAAAGATCTTCCGGCCTTTATCATAACACCGCGGCCATCATTGATGCTGACGGGAAGATGCTCGGCATCTATCGCAAGATGCACATTCCGGATGACCCGCTCTATTACGAAAAATTTTATTTCACACCGGGCGATACCGGCTTCAAAGCGTGGCAGACGAAGTTTGGCAAAATTGGCGTGTGCGTTTGCTGGGATCAATGGTATCCGGAAGCGGCGCGCCTGACCGCTTTGCAAGGCGCGGAGATTTTGTTTTATCCAACCGCGATCGGCTGGCATCCCAGTGAAAAAAAAGGAACACGGCGTCAATCAACATTCGGCTTGGGAAACCGTCCAGCGCGGGCACGCGGTCGCCAACGGTTGTTATGTCGCGGTTCCTAATCGTATCGGTTTAGAAAAGCCTGCCGGCGGAAAGGGGATTGAGTTCTGGGGCCAGAGCTTTGTTGCCGGCACGTCCGGCCAGATCATCGCTAAGGCCAGTTCGAATAAAGAAGAAATTCTGCTCGTGCCGGTTGACTTGAGCAAAGTCGATGTGACCCGGACACACTGGCCCTTCCTGCGCGACCGCCGCATTGACGCTTACGAAGATCTGACGCGTCGATTTATCGACTAATATTGAAATTCGCAAGACGTATGGAGTGCGTGGAGCTTGCTCCCGCTTTTCTACGGTACAAATTTTCCAGCCGAGTCCCAAAGCGGCGGCAAGCCGCGCGCACTCCATACGCTTCGCGCGTTCGAAGGTTTGACGAACTTGTTCCCGGCTGTAACAATTTCAGGCGTCGTTATGACTCTACGAAAAATTCTGCTCATCGTTTGCGCTGCGCTCGTTTCTAATTCATTCACCCACGCTGCTTCGCCAAAGCGCCCGAACATCGTCGTCATGCTTGTCGACGACATGGGCTATTCGGACATCGGGTGTTTCGGCAGCGAAGTGCCGACCCCAAATCTCGATGCCCTTGCGGCCAGTGGTCTTCGCTTTAACCAATTTTACAACACGCCGCGCTGCAGCCCCACGCGCGCCGCGTTGTTGAGCGGTGTCTATTCTCAACAAGCCGGCATGGGTTTTCTCGATGGCAAAGTCGAACCGAATTCACGCGGCTTTCACGGCGTGCTTTTGCCGCGTTGCGTGACCATTGCTGAGGTCCTGCGCGATGCGGGTTACTTCACCGCGATGGCCGGCAAATGGCATCTTGGCCAGCAACACGGCTGTGTTCCGTGGGAACATGGTTTCATGCGCTCGCTCAATTCGCGTTTTGGCGAAGTCTATTTCCCTGTCGAACAGGATCGTCCGGGCACGGAATTTCTTTATTTGAACGGCAAAGAGATTCCGAAAAAAGATCCGATCTTCGGCACGAATTGGTATTCCACAGATCTGTTTGTCGATTGGGGCCTGAAATTTATCGACGAAGCGCGTGCTGAGAAGAAACCGTTTTTCGTCTACATTGCCCAGGGCGCTGTCCATTTCCCATTGCGCGCGCCGGCGGATGTCATTGCGAAATATCGCGGCAAATATATGAAAGGGTGGGACCAACTGCGCGAAGAGCGTCATGCGAAACAAATCAAACTCGGCATCGTCGATTCGAAGTGGCCGCTCTCACCGCGTCCAGAAGATTCGCCCGCGTGGGATTCGCTTTCTGAGGAACAAAAGGTGCGCTTCGACAAAATCATGTCGACCTACGCTGCGATGATCGAATGCATTGATCGTTCGATGGGCAAGTTGGTTGCCGGCCTCAAAGAACGTGGCGAATTGGATAACACGTTAATTCTCTTTCTCAGCGACAATGGCGGCAACGCCGAAAGCGGTCCTAACGGCGTGACGGTCGGCCCCGGGCCCGTTGGCAGCCCCTTTTCGCGGACCTTCCTCGGGATGAACTGGGCGACCCTCGCCAACACACCGTTCCGGCGCTACAAACATTTCACGCACGAAGGCGGCATTAGCAGCGCGTTCATCGCGCATTGGCCGAATGGCATTCCACCGGCGCGCGATGGCCAAATCGAAAACCAACCCGGCCATGTCACCGACATTATGGCGACGGCCGTAGACCTTGCCGGAGCGAAGTACCCAAAAAAACATAACGGCACCGAGATCGTCCCAATGCAAGGCACGAGCCTGCGTCGCGCCTTCGAAGGGAAATCTCTCAATCGCAAAAAGCCTATTTTCTGGGAGCACGAAGGCAACAAGGCGGTGCGCGATGGCAAATGGAAATTAGTCCAAAAATGGCGCGGGCCGTGGGAACTCTACGACATGGAAGCCGACCGTACCGAGTTGCATAACGTTATTGCCGATAATCCGGACGTGGCCAAGCGTATGGAGACTGCCTGGAAGAAATGGGCCGACTATGCATACGTCGATGATTGGGACGGCCCCGACCACCACGAATGGGGCGACGATATCAAACGTAAAAAGAAATGATTACGGTTTGGGTGACCGGAGCAGCGGGTTTCGTTGGCAACGCCATTGTGCAATCGGCCGAGGAGTTTGCGCCGAATTGCAATGTCATAGAG
>JAICXV010000599.1 GCA_025934545.1 Verrucomicrobiia bacterium | reverse complement strand
CATGCATCGCGCGCAAAATCGGGGCGACATTGCCGCGTTGATCCAAAAGTTCCAGGAACGTCTCGCGCACGTGCGGATCGCGCAGGAACTCATTGTTCACGTGCGGAAGCTCGTTCCGCATCAGTTGCGCGAGGTCGGGGTGCAGCTTCAAACCTCGTTGTTGCGCGTGCAGGAAGACGCGCATCATGCGGCGCGGATGATCGCGAAAAACGTTGCGCGAGAGGTAATGAATCTCGCCGTCGACGCACTTAAACCCATCGACAACGTGACGACGCATGCGTTCGGCCTGGGAACGAAAAATCGCGCCAAACGACGGGATAAAACCGGTCTTCGGCAAAAGCGCGAGGCGTTGTTCAACGGTGCGCGTGATTAGGTCGATATTGCGCGCATGCGTGTAGTAATCGCGCATAAACGCTTCCACCCGCTTGCTCGGCGAACGATCTTTGTAACCGAGTTCGTGGGCGACGGGAGCTTGCGCCGCTTTGTTCAAGGCATCGGCAGCGCGATCGGTGTGGTAATGAAGTTCGGTTCGGGCGCGCAGCAGATAATCGTAGGCAGCTTCGAGTTGCTTGCGCTCGGTTTCGCTGATCATTTCCTTTTGTTCGAGTTCGTTAAGGGAGTGCGTGCGGTATTTGAAATAGGTCATCCAGATGAGGTTCTGGTAATCGCGCAAACCGCCGCAGCCGTTTTTAATATTGGGCTCCTGCATGAGCGGCGAATTGCCGAACTTAGCGCGGCGCGCGGCCTGGTCCTGCACACGCGCGGCAATGTATTCGGATTCCTGGCCCATAACACATTTGGCGAGCAAGGTGCGGTTGAATCGGTCGAATAATTTTTCATCGCCCATGATGCGGCGCGCTTCGATCAGGCTGGTCTTCGATTGGATGTCTTTGCTGGCGACACGCACGCAATCTTCAACGGTGCGCACGGAATGGCCGACTTTGAAGCCGAGGTCCCACAACGTGTAGAGCAGTCCATCGACCAGAGCGGTGAGCGCGGGGTTCGATTTTGGATGGAGGGCCAACTCGGATTCGTGCAGGAACATGATGTCGATGTCACTGTGCGGATTGAGTTCAGCGCGGCCATAGCCGCCGGTAGCGACGAGGGCGAAGGTTGGGACCGGGGTACGTCCGCGGAGTTTCGCCTGCTCGGAGGCTTTCGAAAAATCGAGAGGTTTCTGCGCAAGTTCGGGTGAATTGGCGAGGACGCCGTTGACGATGTGCGTGAGCAGAAGGTCCATGATCATCGCGCGGGCCTGGCAAACTTCGCGGCCGCTGGCGCCATCGCGATGGAGCATCTTGACGCGATGAGTTTCGACTTTCAGGAACGTCTTGTATCGAGCGAGTTCTTGAGAAGGCATGCG
The DNA here is from genome assembly GCA_025934545.1 of Verrucomicrobiia bacterium. Classification (GTDB taxonomy): domain Bacteria; phylum Verrucomicrobiota; class Verrucomicrobiia; order Limisphaerales; family Palsa-1400; genus JAICXV01. The sequence continues at coordinate 1,375 of JAICXV010000599.1, read as the reverse complement.
ATTGGGCGGCAAAACGAGACGTTCGGCGGCGCTTGCTTCGATTTTCTCAAATAATGTCGACATCGCTGCTCAAGATAGGACAAGTAGAAGGCAGAGTGAAAGTGAAAGTGAGGCCGAGGCGTTGACACCACCATCCCCCTGTGGACCCGTCCCACCGTCCCAAGGCCCGTAAACATTGATGTTTTTTGGGTTTTGACCCGTCCCATGGGACGGGTGGCAAACGTCCCAAATGATGGCGTCAAAGACGTATGCCGGTGCTGACGGTTATCGGAGAACCTTCGGCGATGAAGGCTGATTCGGAAGGTGAGCTGAGAGCAGTGGCGAACTTGGGGCCGTAGACTCCAGATATGTTGCAGTGCAAAGTCGGATTTTTTGCCTGCCAAATTTTCCAGGGAACGTGATCGACGCGGTATTCTTTCGTAGTCTTGTCTGATTGCGCGGTGTAGCCCCAATAGTGCTCGGTTATAAATTGTTCGGCGGAACCTTCCATCGCCAATTGTGGTGTTCCGACTGAGGTCGCGCGAATTGAATTCCAGTTGCCGTCATGTTGCCACGCGTATTCCACAGAACTGCCGTTTCGGAGATTACCGTTTTGCGTATCGATCGAATGGCGCATCGGCAATGCCTGATAGGGTTCGTTGTAGCACCGGCGCGCGACGAGTGCGATTAGGGGCTTGGGGACGATTTCTTTGATGAAGACAACGCCTCGGCGCCAGCCATCAGCGGCACGTCTTTTGACATAGAAGCGTAGGTTTACTTCTTCGAAGTTGGTGTGTTGAGGGATGGGCAGGCCACAGACTTTTGTTCGGAGAAAAAGAAAACCGACGATGCTGATGTAGGTTTTGTTGTTCCATTGGTCGAGTTCGACACCGCTGGGCACGTATTGGCGCAACAAATCCGGCGCAACAGCATAGTTCAGCATGAGTAGATGGCGCCATTCGGCTGTTAGAAAGGTTCGCATTGGGAAGCGAGAGGACTGGCGCAGTCCAAAATCGCGTCAGCAAAAATGATTCTGCTAATTTTGGCGGGGCGACTTGGTGTTGGCGGTTTGGGTTTCGAACGAATTCAATTGGCTGGTTTGCAGGAAATTTAAAAATGTATTGTTGTTTTGCATAACGACGTCGTGGGGATTGTCGCTGAAGAGAAAAATTAGGTGGTTCTTTGTGAGTTGATCGGGCGTCGCGTCTTTTTCTTTGGAAAAAAAGAACGGAACGCTCTTTCGTTTGAGGTCGGCCATCAATCTCTCGGTTTCGTCTTTTGTGCCGCCGTGTTCGGTGTAGAGGTCGATGAACCGACTATGTTTGTTGTCGGTAAACCATTTGACGAATTTGTCGGTGCGAGCGTAAAGGGCGTCGAAGAGCCAGACTTCCTGAAT
>JAICXV010000719.1 GCA_025934545.1 Verrucomicrobiia bacterium | reverse complement strand
AGTTCCCAATGAATGCCCACGCACAAAAATAAGGCACCTTCTCGACGTTCGCGGCAAGCAAATGATTTTATTCCCATCTTCAGAACCCAAAAACTGCGGCGTGTAAGAACCGCCTGAATTTATTGATGTTGGAGCCGGATGAAGGGAATCGAACTATCATTAAGTTTCAAAGCCTTCCTCCAAGAATCTTGCCAGCAACGCTGCCAGCAATTTGAAGTGAAAGAAACGTTTTCGAAACTGACGGTAAGTGACGGTAAAGTTCTTGCCATCGACATGAAATTTTAACAAATTAGACAGCGAGTAAACGGTGCGGTGTTCAATTCCGACCTCCGCCTCCAGGTTTATTCTTGTGGCATCCGGCCCCATCAAGCGGCTATCAATTCATTGGTTATGCACGATTCCGGTCCTCCCGCACATCATGAGCTTCCGCGTGGGGTGTGGCTGCTGCTGGCTTTGTTGGTCGCTGCAACGCTGGTGCTCGGGTTCTGCGGTTTTTACTACGGCCCTTTGGCGGACGATCGTCCAATCAGGCGATTCTTCAATGCGCTTTACGAAACGCTGCCTTTTTTCGTTTTACACAGTCCAAAGCTCGAGCCTGAGGCCTCCTTACCACTACTTTGGGCGCGCTGGACCGGAGCATGTGTTGCATTGGGCACTATTATGTTGGCAGCAGCGAAAGTTTTTCGAATGGAATGGCGTTACCTGCGGCTGTGGTTCATGCGTAATCATGTCGTGATTTGCGGCGGCGGCTGGCGCGGATTAACTCTCGCGCGCAATTTCCTGCAAGCCGACCGGCAGGACCGCAAACGCGTCATTTTGATTGAGAAAAATCCGCAATCGAGTGCCGTGCATCAGTGTGAAACACTCGGCATTCCATACATTATCGGCGATGCCTCGAGCGCGCGCACTCTCAAGACTGCGGGCGTCCAGCGTGCCAGCATGCTGGTCGTGGCGTGTGGTGATGATCGAGTAAATGTTGAAACTGCGGTTCGCGCCCGGCAATTGATCGAGTGCACGGCGCGCGAAACTCCCCTGCGCTGCTTCGTCCATATCGAAAATCCAGATTTGCGCGCGCTCGGCCGGCAAAAACATCTCATTGCCGCCGACAGCCAGCAGATTGAAGTGTCTTCCATCGGCCTCGATATTTACGAAAACAGCGCGCGTTGGTTATTCCAAAATCATCCTCTGGACTGGCTCGAGCCAATCACGGCCGAGAGCCCATGGACAGCGCACGTGATCATTTTTGGATTCGGTGAAATGGGCGAAGCGGTCCTCGTTCAAGCGGCGCGGATCGGCCATTTTGCCAATGGCAAACGATTGCGAATCACGATTGTCGATCGTGACGCAGCGCGACGGCAGGACCGGCTTCTGCAGCAATATCCGCGTCTGCGCGACATTTGCGATATCGAGTTTCACAATCTAGCGCTGACCGAGCAAGCGGTCGTGGCGCTCGCAGATCGAGCCGCCGCGGAGAAAGATTCCATGGTGACGTGCGTTGTCTGTGGCCCTGAGGATACGGCGAACCTCGCGCTCGCATTTAAACTTTCAAACAACTTAAAACCCGGCAAACAGAAACAAACTGCAGCCATCCGCGTGCGCTTGAGCACGCACAGCGGACTGTCGCTGTTGCTTTCCGAAAAGCGGCAACACGAATTTTTCGGCGACCAAATCCAACCGTTTGGCATGTTGGACGACGTTTGCAACCGCCACATGCTCGAGCGTTCCGAACTGGACGAACTGGCGAGCGGTTTCCATCAGGCTTACGTTGAAGAGCGACTGGCGGCGGGCGAATCGCTCAAGACCAATCCGGTTCTCGTCGATTGGAAACATCTGCCCGAAGACCTCAAAGATTCCAATCGTCATGCGGCCGACCATATCGCCGTTAAATTGCGCGCGATCGGATGCCGCTTGGCCAGGAATGACGGAGCAAGGCAGGTTACGAAATTCGCGGCGCAACAGATCGAAACACTCGCGCACATGGAGCACAACCGATATTGCGCCGAACGATTCCTGGCCGGT
>JAICXV010000557.1 GCA_025934545.1 Verrucomicrobiia bacterium | reverse complement strand
GTTTCAATCACCGAATGGAGAAACACACCCTGGTTAAAATAAATATTCCCGCCGGGACTCCAGCGAAACACATGGGCTTTGTGATGCGAATCTTCCGTGCCGAAACCGGACAAAACAATTTCCGAATCGGTCACATGCCCGACGCGATTGGGATCTTTCAAAAACCAAACCTTCGTATCGTCTGAGGTGTAACACCCGCCGCGCGACGGCAGCATGCCCGTCGGAATCAAAAGATTGTCGGCAAACACCGTCGCTGTGTCCGCTTTGCCGTCGCCGTCTTTATCTTCGAGAATGACAACTTTGTCGTCCTGAGTTTCGCCCGGTTTGATTTGAGGATATCGCGTTGTCGTCGCAACCCACAAACGTCCGCGCTCATCGAAAGCCATTTGAATCGGTTTCGCAATCAGCGGGTCAGCCGCGAAAAGTTCCACGTTCAATCCATCGGCGACTTTGAATGCCGCGCGCTCCTCTTCTGGATCGGGCGCGGAAGGATCGCGTTGTAATGGACGCGTTTGACCCGCGGATTCGGGATTAACGCTCGTTTTGGGCGCGGCAAATTTTTTACCACCGACCCGTTTCATCTCGTCGAGCGACTGATCGTGCTTTTGGGCCAGCGCGAAAAACTGGTCCAATTCGACGTTCATCGGATGTTGCACCGGCCCAAGTTTGTCCTGAAATCGCGCGCCGCCCGTGTAGACGTATTCGGAATTCATCGGGCGATAGAAGTACCAAAACTGTTTGTTCTTGGTTTTGACTGCCGAACGAAGTTGCTCTTCAGTTTCGCGATCAATGTTCGCAGCGGCGCCCAGTTCCAATTGTTGTTCGATTGCGTTCGCCGCAGCAGCGTATCCTTTCGAACCTAGGTGCACCCCGTTGCTCGTCAGGCCGGAACCCTTGAGACCATTAAATAAATCAACGAACCAATAGCCGCGCTTGTCGGCCAATTGTTTGATGGCCGCAACGTAGGCCTGCAAATCTTCATTGTGCTTCGCGCCATCCGGCCACGAGCCGCCCAAAGATTCATGGCGGATTGGCGAAACCAAAACGATGCGCAGAGGGGCTCGCGATGATTGGCTGTTGGTCGCCTTCGCCATATTTCCAACGCGATAAATGTCTTCCAATTTGTCCAACACCGTTTCGTAATCTTTGATGAATTGCGGAAGCGAATTCTGGCCATTGAACGATTCCATCATGCCGTAACTGATGAAGATCACGGTTGGGTTCACCTTCGCGATATTTTGAAACAGGTCAGGAACGTATTTCTGGCGCGGCTCGGGCGCGCTGGATCCTTTGAGATGACTGCTGACGACGTCGCCGCTCCAACCCAAATCGCGAAACGACACTTTCTTATCCATGGCGTGGCGCGTCAGCATCAATTCGATATTGGCGTCCTCCTGCTCGCGCTCGGCAAATGTGCCGCCAACAAACGCAACGACATCGCCGTCTCGCAATTCGAATTTCTCGCGGGCGAAAACAGATAACGGAAGCAGGAACAGAACTAACAGAGAACGGACGGATTTCATTTTTTGGACTTTTCGTAAGTGACATTGATGTCGAGTTTTCCCGGCCATTTTGCGGGCGGATTTTTGCCCAGCGACCAAAACACCGCGTTCACCACCAGCCGTTGGAACGGCTCAACCGAAAAATCTTCAGGATGGCCCATCGATGTGTAGAACGAGCGCGCGCCCCATTGTGTTTTGAATGTCCAGGCGATCGGATTCGGAATTGCTGTTCTGTCGGGATTGACGGCCGTGCCCGTGAGAACTGGCGTTGATCCTGCGGCCGGATATTTCGGCAACACATGATACAGCCACGAGCGCACGTGAAAATGATCGGCGACACCTTTCAACAACGGATGATCCTTTTCGCTCTCGATGATCGAAACATCCGTGCTCGACAGGTGGCCGTAATGCGAATGGCCGGCAGCACCCCAGCCGGGCGGTGTGCCAAAGGCAAACTCGCCAAACGCATTCCATTTCACCAATGGATCGTTCGCAGGATAATTGAAGGAATGCGACGTCGTGCGGAAACCCATCAGCGGTTTGCCCGATTTGAAATAATCATCAATCAGCGCCATCTGCTCTTTTGGCAATTGACGCCAGCGCAAAAAAAACACGGCAAGATCCGCCTTTTTCAATTCTTCGAGGCCCGGAATATTTCGTTCATAACTTTCATCGCGCGTGCCGTCAGGCCGCGTCGCGTATAGCACCTTAGTGTGAAAGCCGAACTTCTTTTCCAGTTCGGCGGCCAATGCCGGCATAGACCGTTCGGAGCTATATTCGTGATCGCCAGTGACAAAAACGATGTACGGTTTTTGAGCGGCTGAAGCGATGACCAACGACACGCCAAGACACAACAGCGCGAGCAGAGGCTTTTTCGGCATAGGACAAATAGAATCCATCGGCACAACGGAATCTGGCAAGCGCAAACGTTTCGATTCAATAAAAACTCGTCACCCAACGTCAAAAGGAGCAGGTTAATAAATCGTGTCGTCTATTCAGCGCACAATCAACGTCAGCTTCGAGCACCGCGTGCATTTTACACACGGTGTATTCGCGCCGGACAATTCGCTGCTTAAGGACGTCCTGGCTGGCGAAGACCCCAATTGCATTAAAGCGCTGGTTATTCTCGACGAAGCGTTGTCAGTCGCCCAACCCGATCTGACCCGGCAGATTGAACAATATTTCACGGCCTGGAGTGCGGTTCTGCAATTGGTCTGCCCGCCAATCATTATCGAAGGTGGCGAGCGCACGAAAAATTCTTACTTTCACGTTTCAGAAATCCATTCCCAAATCGACCGGTTCCACATAGATCGCCATTCGCATGTCATTGCTGTCGGCGGCGGAGCATTGCTGGACATGGTTGGTTTGGCGGCGGCGACCGCTCATCGCGGCGTGCGTCACGTCCGCATTCCAACGACGACGTTGAGCCAGGCCGATTCAGGTGTTGGGGTCAAAAACGGCATCAAT
>JAICXV010000279.1 GCA_025934545.1 Verrucomicrobiia bacterium | reverse complement strand
TTTGGATGAGCGCCTCAAACATCTCGCGCTCGCCGACGACATCGTCCGCATGCGTAATCGCGGCCGAACTGCCAAACGCCTGCAATTCCTGTTGCTTATAACCGGTGATATTTTCGTAAGCGGAATTGACCTGCAAATACCGGCCGTCGATGTCGTGCAAAGCAATCCCAATCGGCGCGGACTGGAACAAACTGCGGAACCGCTCTTCGCTCTCGCGCAAAATCACTTCGGCCTGATGCCGCTCCGTCATATCGCGCCCGATGCCCATTAAACCAATAACTTCGCCGTCGCTGTTCTTCACTTCAGATGTGCTGAGAAAAATGGGAAACTCCGTCCCATCCTTGCGCTTGTCCCAGACCTCGCCGCTCCAGCCGCCTTGACGCGTGTGTTCGGCGATTGTGTCCGCCAAATTCTGGGGATTGCGCGACGAATGTAAAATGGAAGCGTGCTTCCCAAAAATTTCATCACGCGAATAACCCGTGGCCACCTCGAACGCGTGATTGATAAAAATCACGCGATTATCCAAATCCGTAATGCTGATCGGTTCCGCGCTACTTTCGACTGCGTGCCCCAACGACGCCAGCTTCTCGTCAAGCTCGCGCTCTTCGGTGATGTCTTCGGCCAAACCGACGATACGATATGGTTTACCTTCGTGGTCTTTGACCGGGAACGCGCGGTCGCGAATCCAACGCAACGCACCGTCTGGCCGCAAAATCCGATAGACCACGTTGTATTCACCCACCTCCTGTTTTTCCATCGCCGCTTTCAACGTCCGTTCGCGGTCCGAAGGATGAATCGCGTCCACCCATTCCTGCGGTCGCTCGTAAAGACTCTTGCACGAGCGGCCCCAAATAATTTCATAACCGGGACTAACATATAACATCTGGTGCTTGGCGAGGTCGGTCATCCACAACACTTCCTTGATGTTTTCGGCAAGCTGGCGGAAGCGCTCTTCGCTTTGGCGCAAGCCCGAGTTGGCAAATTCCAATTCACTCGTGCGCGCTTTCACGCGCGATTCCAATTCCTCGTTGGCCTGTCGCAACGCTTCTTCCGCAGTCTCCTGCCGGCGGCCAATCGTGCGCGCAATCAAAAATACAACCAACGTGACGCAGAACGCGGAAATCAACGCCTGGAACGCGTCGTGCACCGCGGGATTCAACTTCGCGTAACCCCGCACCCAGTGCGACAAACATTCATCGAGCATCACGCTGATGAACGTCATCGGCAGCAGCGCTCGCAACATTTGCGCGCTGGCCGAACGGCCCGTCAACGCTCGCAACGGATGATAACCGGGTCCGGCTGCCGCCACTAATCCGATGCCCAACGCCATAAACGCCGTCGCCGTCGAAAGGGCGACTGGCCCGAGCGGACTATTTCGCCGTCCACCGTAAAGCAACGGTTGTCCGTACAAATATCCCAGCAACACCACGCACGCGCCGATCAACACAATCGTCGCCAGGAACGGAACCACCGCCTTCAACCGCGTCTCTTTTCTTAAGAGCAACACCAGCGCCATCCCGGACAAAATCAAACCCGCACCCGAAATACGCGAAATCCGCACAATCGGCCGTATGTCGTACTCGTAACCATGGAACACAAACGCCTGCGGGATCGCGTTCGCTCCAAAAACCAGCGGGACCAGATCGTAAGCGCCGAGCAAAATAATCAGCACACAAAATGGAATCGCACACCGCCGCAAGACCATCGTCCGCGTCTGCGTCAGCAACAAAGCGATACCGCACGCGATTAAATACGTCGCCAAATAAGGCGACATCGATGTGTACTTCGGTCGAAAAGCCGAAAGCTGAAGATTCCCGGTTTCAAACGCCACCACTCCCAAAATGCCGAGCAAAATAACGATGATCGCGGAGGATCTGGTTGTCCGGACGCAACGCACGTTGAGAGGGTTGAAGTGCATCAAATGGGTGGGCCATGTTGTATCAGCTCTCGCGCCAAACAGCAAGGCAAGCCGCGAACAAAGGTGGCAGTGAAAGCGGTTGCCAGGAGCGCGGACTTCAGTCCGCTTCAGCACACGAACACAATGAGAGTTCGATCATTCCAACGTTTATAGAAAAGATGAAGTTGAAGCGGACTAAAGTCCGCGCTCCTTTGGAACGAAACGGCAACGTCACACTAATCGCAGCCAGCGAACAAACGCACGATAGCTCCGCTATTTGGTTTGATCTTTGGCCTTACGCGCCGCGATCGCCTCCGTAAACCACAACACTTCATCGAGAAACCCATCGGCCCGCTTGTCGTAAGCGTGATCGTAACTGCCATCGTCCTTAAACGTATCCTGCACACGCGACACCGAAAGATTTTCCGGAATCGGCACCGCGCCCATGCCAAGACACACCAAACGCAGTTGCGCCAGGCAATTGATCCCGCCAAACCCACCGGCTGAAACCGTCACGATTCCAATCGGTTTGCGTTCATATTCCGGTAACAGATAATCCAGCGCATTTTTCAGCACGCCGGGATAGCCGTTATTATATTCCGGCGTCACAATGATCAACGAATCAGCCGCCCCAATTTTTTCAGCAAATTCCTTCAGGCCGGGCGGTGGATCATCACGACGATGCAACCGTTCCTCCATGATCGGAAAATTGCATTCCAACAAATCGATCAGTTCGGTTTTGATATTCGGACGTTGCTGCAAGCGCGCGAGAACGAAGCGCGCGACTTTAATCGATTGCCGGTCGCGCCGAGTGCTCCCGCAAATAATTGGAATGCTGAACATCGAAGGAGCATGAGACGCGTCGCACAACCAATCAAGTATTCTATCCCACCGCAACAAAACCTCGCTACCCCGCCCCGAAACAGTATAAAGAATCCACCGTCAGCCAATCGCCATGAATTCAACCACATCGACCATTGCCGAAAAGCAACGGCTGGCGGAGTGCAACGGCGCATCCGGCCCCTGGCGTTTGTGGGGCCCTTATCTCAGCGAACGCCAATGGGGCACCGTCCGCGAAGATTACAGTCCCGGCGGGACCGCCTGGGAATATTTTCCACACGACCACGCTCGCAGCCGCGCCTATCGTTGGGGCGAAGACGGCCTCGCCGGAATCAGTGACGATTCGCAACGCCTCTGTTTGTCGCTCGCTCTGTGGAACGGCAAAGATCCCATTTTAAAAGAACGCATCTTCGGTCTGAGCAACGCCGAGGGCAATCACGGTGAAGATCCCAAGGAAATTTATTACTACCTCGACGCCACGCCGACCCATTCCTACCTGAAGACGCTTTATAAGTATCCGCAAAAGGAATTTCCTTACGCGCAACTCATCGAGGAAAACGCCCGACGCGGCAAAGACCAGCCGGAATTCGAACTGCTCGATACCGGGATTTTCGACGACGACCGCTACTTCGATGTCTTCGTGGAATACGCCAAGGCATCGCCCGACGATATCTTGATGCTGGTTACCATTCACAATCGCGGTCCCGACGCGGCCACGATCCATGCCCTGCCCCAACTTTGGTTTCGCAACACCTGGTCATGGAAAACCGGCGCACCCAAACCGAATCTCACGCGCAAAGGAAACGCCATCCTCGCCGAACACGCCGAGCTCGGCTCTTACCATTTTTACGTCGATGGCAAAGCCGAATTGCTCTTTTGCGAAAACGAAACCAACTCGCGCCGCCTCTACGGCCTGACCGGTGACGGCTATTTCAAAGATGGCTTTCACGAATACGTCATCGGCAATAACGAAAACGCCGTCAACCAATGCGAGACCGGCACCAAAGCTGCCGCGCATTATAAATTCGAAATCCCGGCCAAGGGTTCCGTGACCTTCCGTTGTCGTTTGCGAAAAGGTGCGTCCCAAAATCCATTCGATGCCTTCGACAAAGTCATCACCGACCGTCGCAAAGATGCCGATGCCTTCTACGAACATATACAGACGCATCTTCCCGATGCCGACGCGCGCAACGTGCAACGCCAGGCTTTTGCCGGGATGATTTGGAGCAAACAGTTTTTCTATTACGACGTCCGCGAATGGCTAAACGGCGATCCCGCCCAACCGTCGCCGCCACCGGAACGCAAGCACGCGCGCAACAGTGAATGGCAGCATCTCAACAATGCCGACATCATTTCCATGCCGGACAAATGGGAATACCCGTGGTACGCCGCGTGGGACCTGGCCTTTCACGCGATTCCGCTGGCGATGATCGACGTCGAATTTGCCAAACACCAACTCGACCTGCTCACGCGCGAATGGTACATGCATCCCAACGGCCAGGTGCCCGCGTATGAATGGGCGTTCAGCGACGTCAACCCTCCCGTGCACGCGTGGGGCACATGGCGCGTGTTTCAAATCGATCGCAAACAACGCGGCGACGCTGGCGACCTGCCCTTTCTCGAGCGTGTTTTTCACAAGCTCATGCTCAATTTCACCTGGTGGGTGAATCGCAAAGACGCCCAGGGCCGCAACATTTTTCAAGGCGGGTTCCTCGGCCTCGACAACATTGGCGTCTTCGACCGCAGCAAACCGTTGCCCACCGGCGGCTTCATCAATCAGGCTGACGGCACGGCATGGATGGCGATGTATTCACTAAACCTCATGCGCATCGCGCTCGAACTGGCGATGCACAACAAAGTTTACCAGGACATTGCCACAAAATTTTTCGAGCACTTCCTGCACATCGTCGAAGCGATGAACAACATGGGCGATCAGGGCATCGGCCTTTGGTCCGAAGAAGACGAATTTTATTACGACGTCTTGAATCTGCCCAATGGCAAAATCG
>JAICXV010000459.1 GCA_025934545.1 Verrucomicrobiia bacterium | reverse complement strand
CGGCGACGATGGGCAGGTGCAGGTGTTTTAGATGGACTCGGATTTGATGACTGCGTCCGGTGAGTGGTCGACATTCGAGCAGGATGTATTTTCCGAAACGTTCGCGAATGCTGAATTGCGTTTTCGAGCGCTTCCCGCGTTTCGAATCGATACGCATCAAACCAAGACGCAGTTCATTGGGCGAAATTTTGGCGTCCGTTTCGAAAGTGTCGGACGGCGGTTCACCGGTGACGAGCGCGATGTAAACTTTGTGTGGTTTTTCCGAGCCAAATTGGGTCGCGAGATCGATCAGGACCGGCTTGTCTTTGGCGAGGAGAATGACGCCACTGGTTTCGAAATCGAGACGATGGGCGTTCATCAGGTAACTGAGGTTGCGCTCCTTCGCCCACGGTTTGCCTTGCTCGATGCCGGCGTGCAACAGCTTCATCAAATTCGGTCGATTCGGATCGTAACGGTCAGGCGAAACGAGCAGTCCGGCGGGTTTATTCAGCGCGAGCAAATGCTCGTCTTCGAATAAGACATCGATCTCCCAAAATTCGTGTGTCGCCGGTGAGGATAACTTGATCGTCTTCAAAGCAGTTCAATCTTACACTGACGTGACCGGCATCAAGCAGAAATCACTCGACGATACGCCGAGCACAAATCTAACGTGGCCCATGCGGATTCGGTATTTTCAAGTGAACGCGTTTACGAAAAATCCATTCGGTGGCAATCCGGCGGGGGTCTGCCCACTTGATGAATGGCTTCCGGACGAGACGCTGCAGAAAATTGCGGCCGAAAATAATTTGTCAGAAACGGCATTCTTTGTGCGCAATGGTGACAAATTCCATCTGCGCTGGATGACACCGACAGTAGAAGTGGATTTGTGCGGACACGCCACGCTGGCGACGGTGGCAGTTTTATTTTTTGAATCAGGCTACCAAGAAAACCGGGTCGATTTCGAGACACGCAGCGGAATTGTCTCGGCCGTTCGGAGCGAAGATCGGATCGAGTTGGATTTTCCCATTTGGTTGCCGCAACAATGCGAGACGCCGGCGGCCCTGGTGCGAGCCCTTGGCCGCCAACCAGAACAGATATTGGCATCGTCGCGCGATTATCTGGCCGTATTTAAATCCGAGGGGGATGTGCGTGACCTTGCGCCGGACATCACAACGCTCGGCAAGTTAGATCGCATTGGAGTCATCGCGACTGCGCCCGGATCTGACGCGGATTTTGTTTCGCGATTCTTCGCGCCACAGGCAGGGATTGCGGAAGACCCGGTGACCGGCTCGGCGCATTGCACATTGATTCCATATTGGGCTGCGCGCCTGGCCAAAAATAAATTATTTGCCCGACAAGTCTCGCGCCGGGGCGGTGAATTGTTCTGCCGCCTCGAAGGAAATCGCGTCGCGATCGGTGGAAACGCCGTCGTGTACGAACGCGGTGAAATTGAAATTCCCGACTAACTCGGCTTCGCGCTATCCATCACGCGCTTGATAACTTCGCGCAACTCGCTAACGCGCGGCGGCTTGCTGACAACCGCGTCGACCTGGGTGGGAATTTCGCCATCTGCTTTCATCATGTTGCCCCAGCCAGTCAGGAGAATAATCGGAACTTGTGGCGCTTGTTGTTTGATATTGCGCGCGACCTGGCGGCCATCGACATGCGGCATGCCCAGATCGGTGATAACGACATCAAACTGGTGATTGTTCTGCGCCTCGGCGAACTTGTGTATCCCGGATTCACCGCCGTCGGCGGTTTCGACTTTGTGCCCTTCTAGTTCGAGCAATTCTTTGAGCAATTCGCGCAACAACGGTTCATCGTCGACGCACAAGATGTGAAGCGACTTGGCGTGTTCGGGCTCAGGCTTTTTGATAAGGGTGGTCGTATGCGTGATTTCGCGCACCGGGAAAATAACGCGAAAAGTCGTGCCCTGCCCCACGGCGCTCTCAATCTCAATCTTCGCCTCGTGACGCTCGGCCACGCCGTAAACCATGGCGAGTCCCAAACCGGTGCCGCGCGTACCTTTGGTGGTGAAGAACGGTTCCAGGCAACGGCTGCGGGTTTCTTCATCCATGCCGATGCCGGTGTCAGAAACTTCGAGCCAGACCTGGCTGGCCTTGCGCGCGCCCTGGTCTTCCCACCAACGGGCATTCGTGCGCAAAATAATCCTGCCACCATCGGGCATTGCATCGACGGCATTGAGAACGAGATTTGTGACGGCCTCGCGAAGTTCGCTGGCGTTTCCGAGAATTTCCGGCAGGTCATCGGGAAATTCGGTTTCAACACCAATGACAATGCCGCGCTCCTGCGGAATGTCGCGCCAGCGCGGGCGCGTGAGGTCGATCACTTCCTGCGCGAGCAAGTTGAGCTTGATGGGGAAGAGCACGTCGTCGGCCTCGCGTTTACGGTAGAACTCGCGCATGCGCGTGACAATGTGCGCGATGTCTTCGCCAGCGGTGCGAATGCTGTGGAGATAACGCTGGACAACATCCGAGGCCAGGTTACCGCGCTGCAACATTTCGGCGTAAACGACAACGGGTGAGAGCGCATTGTTGATGTCGTGAGCAATGCCGCTCGCCATCTTGCCCAACGCGCGCAAGCGTTCCTGTTCGATGACGCTTTGTTGGGTCATGCGCAATTCATTATACGCAGTTTGCAATTGCGTGTAGAGCTGCGCCTGATTCGCGGCGAGCGCGACCTGCTCACTCAACATGCGGAGGAATTCACATTCGCCGCTGCTGAATTCTTCATTCGTTCGCGCGCAAACCATGACGCCGAACGCGTCGCCTTCGACAAGCAGCGGACAGGCGGCGATGGACTTGAGGCCGGCGCTCGCGAGTTGTTCGAGAACCGGCGCGTGCATCGCGTTACCACTGACGTAGAGCGTTTGCCCTTTGAGACATTGGCGGAGGCCGAAACGGTCGGGACTGAAGCGAGTGCCCGTTTCGATAAATCTGAGTGCGCCGCTGACATTGTCTTTGGCGCGGACGGCCGCGCTGGTGAGCAGGTCGGTCTTGGAATCGTAAAGCAGGATCGCGCCAAATTGCACCGGCAGATGCCGCTCCAATTGTTGGAGAACGGTCTGCATGACGCTTTGTAAATCCTGGCGTTCGGAAATCGCGCGAGTGATCTGGTTTAGCAAACTAATACGGGCGAGTTGCTGCTGCTGAACTTTTTCGGCCTCCTTGCGCGCGGTGATGTCCACCATCGCGCCCAACATACGAACGGGCAGGCCGTCATCGTTGCGAATGACATTGCCGCGATCGAAAATGTAGGCATAGGTTCCGTTGGCTCGGCGGAAACGATATTCGTCAGACCAGAAGTTGTCGTCGGAATGGATGACCTGACGACGGTGAGCCAGCACGCGATCCGCATCTTCGGGGTGCAGACGGGAAGTCCACGAGACGATGCTCGATTCGACTTCGTTGGCGCGATAGCCGAACAGTGCTTGAAAACCTTCGTTCCACCACAGCGCGTCGGTGTTAAGGTTCCAGTCCCACTCGGCGTCGTTGGAGGCGCGTGCGACCAGCTTGAAACGTTCATCGCTTTCGCGCAGCGCCATTT
>JAICXV010000762.1 GCA_025934545.1 Verrucomicrobiia bacterium | reverse complement strand
GGATGGGTTTTGCGTTCATGCCGGAAATATCCGTGCGGCGCCGCAAAAGGCAATCGCCAATTATCCACATCTTTGATTGGTCTTAAACGCTTTCCGTGCGAAAAAAAAAGTTCACACAGTTGTCCATCGCGCTTCCGTCCGTTCGTCGTATTTATGAAAGCACGAATAAAATACTGTTAAGAAAGGCAAAAACATGAGCAAAACAACGAAAAAGACCCCGGCGAGCATTGTCTGGTTCAATGTGCCGGCGGATGACATCAAACGCGCGCAGAAGTTCTACAACAGCCTGTTCGGCTGGAAGATCAAGTCCTTCCGCGGCATGAAGGATTTCATGGAGATCGACACCGGCGGGGCCGACTCGAGCCCGAATGGCGGATTAACCGGCCGCAAGGGTGGTGAGCAGTCCATGACTAACTACATCAGCGTCGATTCGGTCGATAAATTCGCGGCCAAAATCGAGAGGCTGGGCGGCAAAATCTGCGTGCCCAAAACGGCGGTGCCGCAAATGGGCTATTTCGCTGTCTGCCAGGACACCGAAAACAACGGCTTCGGCCTCTGGGAAGCCAATAATGCGGCCAAATAATTGTCCTGCCCAAGCAATCTCGTTCGTCGTATTATTGAAACAAGCACAACTACAACCCAAAACGCACAGGAATATTATGAGCACAAAAAATGAATACATGCTGATCTTCAGCAGCAGCGACTGGTATAACCACATCTCTCACGAGGAAATCAAAAAAATCGCCGAGCAGGCCAAGGCATGGTTTGAAGGCCTCGTCGAAAAGGGCCTCTTGAAAGGCGGGAACGGTCTGGCCCGCGAAGGCGCACGCATCGCGGCGCGCACCGGACGCATTCTTTCGGACGGCCCTTTTGCCGAATCCAAGGAAGCGGTAGGCGGCTACACCATCGTTGAAACTGACAGTCTCGAAGAGGCAATCGCCATCGCCAAATCAAATCCCACAATTCCTTACGGAACCACGGTCGATGTTCGCCCGCTGTTCAAAAGCCACGACGAGTGCCCATTATTTCGTCGTCTCCGCGAACTTGAACAAGAGCCTGCCGTGGCGCAGGTTTGAATCACCGACTTTCAACCATCAACTCGCAATTAAAACAACCTATGAGCACACCAACACATAACGGTTACATGCTGATTTTCCGGGGCACGGACTGGTACAAAGGTCTTTCGCCCGAGGAAATGCAACAAGTCGGCGACAAATGGATGGCCTGGTTCAAGGGCTTGATGGCCTCGGGCAAAGCCGTCGCCGGCAATCCACTCGAACGCGAGGGCAAAATTGTTTCGGGCAAAAACGGCCGCGTCGTTTCCGACGGTCCATTTGCGGAATCGAAAGAAACCATCGGCGGATATTTTCTACTGAAGGTCAACACGATGGACGACGCGCTCGCCATCGCGAAGGACTGCCCCGGTTTGCCCTACGGCATTCGCGTGGAAGTCCGGCCAGTCGCGGGAGAATGTCCGCTCGTTGAGCAAGTGCGCGCCGAAGCCGAACTCGCGCGCGCCTGATGTTCGCTTTCACACGGCGGTTTCCCGGAGCGGGAGCCGCCGTGCTTCCTTGAATCCAAGAAGTTGTCCTGAACGCCGCGGTTCGTTGTAATGATGAAGTTACCCAAAAAGAGAACGGAATGTTATGTGGAAAATAATTCTTATCGCAGCAGCCGTTGTCGTGGTCCTGTTCGTTGTCATTGTGGCGTCGCG
>JAICXV010000224.1 GCA_025934545.1 Verrucomicrobiia bacterium | reverse complement strand
GACCGCGATATACGACGGCTTGCATCTGCGAAGGGATTTTGGAATTGCGATTAACGATGGGACGAGTTTTTAACCGCTAATCGGCGCTAATCAATACTAATAGGCCGTCACCGTCCGGCACGTTTCAAAAAATTCTCGTTCAAATCGGACAGAACTATATCAATGTTCGGGGCCGTAAAACTTATTCCTGGTGCGGGAATTCGGTTCTCACGAATATTTGGCTCAACGTGCCGATGATGCGGAAAAGTGGATGCGATGCTTTCAATTTCCGGATGTTCCCACGGGTCGTACCAGCAAACTTTTTCCTCGCCTCGATAAACCTCATAACTATAACTGCGAATCCTTCGGGTCGAAAAATCTATTAACTCCCAAACCTCGAGACGCAATCCAGCCCTGCATGAAAGGGTGCCTTGCAGCTTTGCGAGAGTAGCGCCCAAAGGGACTAGCGCGAGCGTCGAATCGAAAACAAAGGCATGTCGCTATTTCAGCGAATAAACGAACCGACTATAGCTGCCGATGTCTTTGAGATGTTCGCTCATCCCGCAGCAGGTTCGAGAGCGAGCGCTCCCAACCCCGAACGGCGGCGCAGTTCTCGAAGATGTTCGTAGGCCAGCTGGCGATATTTGGATTCACGTTCCAGCTTCGTTTCGTAATAGGCGCTCCACTGAATAAAATCGCGACTCTGTTCCAATTCACCAGCACGATACAGATGATAAAAATCCGCCGACAATAGACCGTATTGCTCTTCCAGCGCAGCGAGTTCGACGTCTAACGCGTGAATGTCACGGATGATTTCTTCGAGCGTCACAACGGCAGCGTATCTCAACCTCAACAGTCAAACAAGTGCGGAAACCTACCGGCGAAACTTTTACTGCGCCTGGCCGGCGTCTTCGACAAACGAAGTGAAAAACGAATCGGGGTCGGCTTTAAATTCCCGCTTTTCGCCGCGCCACGTCAACCGAATCGCCGATGCGTGCAACGCCTGATTCGGCAAAATCAAACGTCTCCGCTGCTCGTCGCTCAGGCGCTTTTGCGCTAGCGCCAAATAGAGATCCTCATCTCCGCCATATAGTTTTTCACCGACGATTGGGTGGCCGATGGCGGCAAGGTGAATCCGAATTTGATGTTTGCGGCCGGTTTTCGGCAGCACGCGTAATAACGTGAATGGCTGCGGGCCTTCGAATCCCTCGACCGATCGCGTGAATCGCTTCAACACCGAATACTCGGTTTTCGCCGACGTCCCATCCGACCGGACGCAATCTTTTACGGATATAATACTGGTCTCGTCTTTGCCGAGAGCGAGTTCGATGATGGCGCTATCGTCGCGAACGGTTCCGTGCACGATGGCGAGGTATTCTTTTTCAACGGCGCGAAATTCCCATAACTTGCCCAACTCGCCGGCTGTTGAAGAATTCTTCGCAACGAAGGTCACACCAGTCGTCTCACGGTCGAGCCGGTTAACAAGATGGCAGGTAAAATCGGGTCCGAGATAAAGTCGCACCCGAGAAATCAAACTCGAATATTCATCGCCTTTGGTGGGATGACAGACCAGATCGGCAGGTTTATTGAGAACCAAAAGATCAGCGTCTTCGTGGATGATATTCAGCAACTGCTGCACTGACAAACTGTAGCAGCGGACGTGCGGCGACCCTAACCAAATCGAGCGGCCATCTTAACGCACTCCGGCGACTCGAAAGCCTTCCTGCTCCAAAAGCTGGCGAATTTTTTCGACGTGATTGCCTTGCAGTTCGATGCTCCGTTGTTTGGTCGTGCCGCCGCAGCCGCAGGCATTGCGCAGTTTTTTGGCGAGGGCCTGGATTTGTTTCGAACTGATGTTCGGCGCGAATTGGTCGATGACGACGACGGTTTTCCCGCCGCGATGCGCTGTCTCCCGTCGCAAAACAACACGTCCGAGTTTCAAACCGGCCGAAAAAATCTCGCCGATGCCCGACGCTGTGGCTTGCGCGAGCGGCGCCTTCTCACCTTCGCCAAGCGGCAACCGGTCGATCTCGAGATTGGCGAACGGATTATTAAACTCCGGCGCCTCCTCCATGTTTAGTTGAATGCGATCTTGTCTCGCCATAGTTTAAATTTTTCTTACGGGGCGGGCTCGGAGGTTGCAGCCTGCTTTATCGTTCGAATCTTTAAATTCTTGAACCATACTTCATCGCCATGGTCCTGCAATAAGATGTGCCCATTTTTGTGTTCCCCGAATCGGGGCACCGCCTTGAACTTGCTTCGGGCGATTGCGGATTTGAGCGTGCTACTTCCGAGGTCGGTTTGAGCAACCTTTTTTCCGTTGAGCCAATGCTCGATATGATTACCCGAAAGTACAATGCGCGAATGATTAAACTCGCCGATGGGCGCGGTGTGAACATCGTGCGGCGGCAACATGTCGTAAAACGACCCCGTGGCATGCTTGGTGCCAACCAATGATTTCCCCGTCTTGTCCCAATGCTCGTCGTCGATCATTTGATATTCAAATCCGAGCGGTTGTTTGTCATCTTCCGTAATAAAATATTTCACGCCACTGTTGGCTTTCGGCGCAATTTTCCAGTCCCATTCCAGTTCGAAATCACCGTAGGTCGCGTCGGTAATTAAATCGTGGCCGCCTTTGTCTTTTGGAATGTGGTGCAGGCAGTCATCGGAAATGACCCAGTTGGAAAAAACAGTGTGCGAACGAAAGCAACGCCAGCCGTCAAACGTTTTTCCGTCAAAGAGAAGCTTCCAGCCGGCTTGTTTTTCGGCGTCGGTCAGAGTGTTGGACTCGGAAGCTCCAAACACCAGGCTCCAAGCTCCAGAGAAGATCCAAATCGAAAGCACCAAAAAGTTACGTTTCATCACTGTCTGGATTTTATTTTTATTTTGAAATCTGAAATTTGGATCTCGCGCTTCTCCAGAGCTTCGAAATTTTTAGTCCAACTTACGAATACGAACATTCTTAAATGACATATCGCCGCCGTGATGTTGCAACGCGATGTGCCCGGTATCTTCCTTCATGAAACCCGGCCACTTCGCAAACTTGCTCTCGGCGATAAGATTTTTAACTTCGTCACTGCCCCACTGATATTCGACAACTTTCTTTCCGTTCATCCAATGCTCGACATGGCCATTTTTTACGATGAGCCGCGCCTTGTTCCATTCGCCGACCGGTTTCAGCATTTTATCTTTCGGCGCAATTAACGCATAGAGGGCGCCCGCGCTGGTTTTTGGATTTTTCCCGTCATGGTTCTTTATATCATCGAGCAACTGATATTCCGGCCCGCTCTGGTACGAATGATCAAATTCTTCCGAGGCACGATAAATAATGCCGCTGTTGGCGCCGGGTGTGGCTTTCCATTCCAATTCCAGCTCGAAGTCGCCGTATTTTTCTTTGGTGATCAAGTCAACGGACTGCGGTTTCCCGGGCAATGTCCGTAACGTGCCATTTTCGACCGACCAACAATCGCTCGGGAAACCTTCGCGTTTATAACCGCGCCAGTGTTCAGTGTTTTTGCCGTCGAATAGCGTCGTCCATTTCGGAGCGGCGGTCAGAACAAAAGTGGAAGACAACAAAATGGCCACGGCGCAGGCAGCAGAAAAGCATGTTCGCATGATGCGCGTCGTTATATGGGCGAGGCGCAAACCGGTCAACCTTGTTTAGTTACGCGCCGATTTCTAGAGGAACCCCCGACGCCACAAACAGGCCGCCTTGCCCTCGAACCGGCTCGACTCATCTCGCGGCAAACTTCAATGTTTTCGCCGAGACATCCGTTGAGTTTCTGCCGTTCGAAAAACCAGACCATGAAATTTAGCGCTTCGCTCAAGACGTCTTTCGTCTCTCTTTCGATCCTTTGTTCCGGCTCTGCCTTCGCCGATTCCATCGTCACTGATTGGAACAATGCCACGCTTCAAGCCATTCGCGTGACTAAACCCGGCCCGCCCATGGTCTCGCGCATGCTCGCCATCGTCCAGACTTGCGAATACGACGCGTGGGCCGCGTACGATGCCAATGCCGTCGGAACACGACTCGGCGCAACCCTGCGCCGCCCGCCCGACGAACGCACGCAAGCCAACAAAGAAAAAGCCATCAGTTACGCCGCCTATCGCGCGATCGTGGATTTGTTCCCTACGCAAAAACCGATCGCCGATTCGCTCATGGCCAGTCTCGCGCTTGATCCGAATGACAACAGCACCGACACAAGCACACCGGCTGGCATCGGCAATGTCGCGGCTGCAGCGGTGATCGCGTTTCGTCATCACGACGGCGCAAATCAACTCGGCGATCTCCATTCGCCGGCTTACTCGGATTACACCGGATACGCTCCCGTCAATACCCCCGACCAAATCATTGATCCAAATCGTTGGCAACCATTGCGCGTTTCCGATGGTCACGGCGGTTTTGTCATCCAAAAATTTGTCGCACCATTTTGGAATAATGTCGTCGCCTTTGCCTTGCCCGATGCCTCGGCTTTGCGGCCAGAAGCTCCGTTTGCTTACCCGAATGGCCACTACGTCGCCCAAGCCGAAGCGCTCATTCACTTGAGCGAAACACTCGATGACCGCACAAAAATGATCGCGGAATATTGGGCAGACGGCCCCAATTCTGAACTGCCACCCGGTCATTGGAATCTTTTTGCGCAATTCGTCTCAAAGCGCGACCACCTCACCATCGATGATGATGCCAAATTATTCTTCGCCCTCGACAACGCCATGCTCGACGCGAGCATTGCCGTCTGGGAATGCAAACGCATTTACGATTCCGAACGTCCCATCACCGCCATTCGCTTCCTCAAAAAAGGCAAAAAAATCCGCGCGTGGGCCGGGCCATTTCAGGGCGTGAAAGTGATCAACGGCGAAGATTGGAATCCATACCAGGCGGTCACTGTCGTCACGCCGGCTTTCGCCGAATACTGCTCTGGCCACAGTGCCTTCAGCGCGGCAGGCGCGGAAGTTCTAAAAGAATTTTTGGGCAGCGACGTTTTAAACTGTTCCGTCACCCTTCCCGCTGGTTCCTCAAAAGTCGAACCCGGCGCGGTGCCCGCGCAACCGCTCACACTTTCGTGGGCCACCTTCTCCGACGCGGCCGATGAAGCCGGCATCTCGCGTCGCTATGGCGGAATCCATTTTGAACAAGGCGACTTGAACTCGCGCGTCCTCGGCCGCCAGATCGGCGCCGCGTGCTTCGCGCGAGCACAGCAATATTGGACCGGCAAATGAGCGCAATTGCCCACTAAAACTTAAAACGCTTTCACATTTTAACACTTGTCACGTTTTGCTTTCGCCCCATAGCCTCCGCCCCATG
>JAICXV010000021.1 GCA_025934545.1 Verrucomicrobiia bacterium | reverse complement strand
TTTTTTCCGCAAATCACAGCGTGCCTGATCGCATGCACGAAAATTCAGTTTATCTGGCAGATCTCACCGACAACGCGCCCAAAGGCCGCAATGACAAGAACGGCGGTCATAGCTACGAAGTTGCCGGATTTCTAAATTTTGGCGGCGCCAATAATCCTCGAGGCGTGCGCAAGACCCAGAAATCCGTCGCGTCTTACACCTACCATTCAACCCAACCGAGCTACACGCAACTCAGCGCTAAAAATCAGCGGGCCAGCGTCGCCAACATCTGGGTCATTTACGATGCCGACGATCAGGACGCAACGGATCCGACTCGTCGAAACGAAGACTTTCCCGATCCCGGCGACAACCATGGCACACTCGGCGGCAACATCGTCTTTGCCGAGGGCCATGCCGAGTGGGTCCCGCACCGGAGATATTTGCAGAGCTTTATTCTCGGCACCGACGAAGACCATTCGCCTGTGGTCGGCCAGAACCCGTTCGCCGACTTCTAGTAGTACTTATTGCGGTAGTAAGAAACCTTCAATTGCTGGTCTGCCGGATACATCGCGGAAAACGCGTCGACCATTTCCGGAATGCGCATCAACATCCAGGGGGATAAATAATGGCCGCCGTTTTTCGTATAGACGATGTTGTCGGCGACATATACGGACGAGTGAATAATCTCCCCGTTCGGTTTCGCAAGAAAAACCAAATCGCCATAACGCGGATCGGTGAACACCGGGTAATAATCCGTTTCCAAAGTTTTCCGCACGATTGCCGCATTCGTAAATGAGTTGTCCGGTGGATCCTTGAAAAAGTTAAACGACGTCCAATGACAATTGTCATGCTCCAAAGGCTCCAGCGACGGCAGCGCAAAGGTATAAAGCCGCGCGGCAGGTTGGGGCGGAAGAACGTTGATTAAAGAAATTCGCGCACCACCTGGAACTTTCGCGAGCGACTCCAGCATCGGACGCAGATCTTTTTCCGTCCCGGCCTTTGCCCAATATTTCAGCAACTCGTCCACATTCGAATCCGCGTTGATGAAAAGTTTCAACAATAACGTCGACCGTCGCGAAACCGCTTTCGCCAGGCGCCGTTTGTCGTCATAGGTCTGCAATTTGCGCAGGACCAATGGCAAATCCGCGAAAAACTGCAACTTGCCGTGCGGGTAACAAAGCTTCTTCACCAGCGCCACCGTTTCTTCCGACACACCACTCTTGTCGAAAAACGTCTTCATGTCTTCGCTGGGAAAAAAGAAAACGTCCTGTTGCGATGAATTTTCCTGGAACTGCGCCAGCGTCGTGTAAACGGCCTGGCGAACTTGCGGCTTTAACGAAATCACCAAATCCGTCGGCGGCGTAACGAACACTCCATTGGCTGCCGTGTCCCATTTCGCGTTCACTAGTTGCGCGCGTTCGCTGGAGCTAATGCCTGCACGGTCCATTGCCGCCAGGGCCGCGTCGCGCGTCATGTTGCCAAAAAACCAGCGGGGATCGGTCGATTCAAACGCCTGGATCGAAAGAAACTCTTCCGGCGTTTCGATCTTGATTGGAATATATTCGAGATGCCCCCACGGCCCGGGGTTGCAAGCAACCGCGCCTTCCATATAGCTCGCGTCGTTCGTTGGAAAAGCCCGATGCCAATTAACTTTCGACAGCAAAAAACCCACTCCGACTAAATACGGGATCGCCAAAACAATCAGCAGCACCAACAAGCTTTTGCGCGGAATCTCGATTTGGATTTTCAAACCATTGGGCGCGGAATCTCCCCTTTTCCTCTCATTTGACGTGGTCTTAAGCATTTACGCCGTTCGGAAGCAAACCATAACGTTAGCCCAATCCGCAGCAGCCGCAAGGCGAAAGACTACAGAATTGACGGGCAAAAACGCACACGCGCACGATCACTATCTCAAACCGAGCCTGCTGACGGACGCCGAAACGTTCGGTTTGAGGCTGCCAAATTTTCCTTGTGCATCGTCAACTCGACGAAAACAATCCAGTTTTCGCGTATGAAATCTCTTCTCTCCTCAGCTTGTCTGCTCGCCTTACTCATTGCCGGTTGCGCCACGGATCCCACTCGTTCGCCAGACGCGATCAACCTTTTCAACGGCGTCGACCTCACTCAGTGGCGCGAACCACAGGGCCACTGGCAAGTCGCCAAATCTGTTTCCATAGACCCCGCGGACGCACATCTTTTCATCATCGAACCCGGCACGGGAATTTTTGTGAACGGTCCGCAAGGAAAAGAGCACAATCTTAAAAGCAAACAGGAATTCGGCGACGCCGCTATTCACGTCGAATTTAACGTCTCCTCAAATTCCAATTCCGGCGTTTATGTCCAGGGCCGTTACGAAGTCCAGATCCTCGACAGTTGGGGCACGCCTAATGATCATTTGAAATACGGCGATTGCGGCGGCATTTATCAGCGCGGTTTCGAAGCCAAAGGCGTCGGTGGCCATCCGCCGCGGATCAACGCGAGCAAACGTCCCGGCGAATGGCAAAGTTTCGATATCATCTTCCGCGCGCCGCGCTTCGATGCCGCCGGTAAAAAAACGGAAAACGGCCTTTTCATCAAAGTCTGGCACAACGGCAAACTCATCCACGAAAACGCCGACGTCACCGGCCCCACCCGCAGCGCCGCCTACAACAACGAAGCCCCGCTCGGTCCCATCATGTTGCAAGGCGACCATGGCCCCGTCGCCTTTCGCAACCTTCGCGTCACACCGCTTCATCTGCCTTGATCCGGACCGCGGACTTTAGTCCGCTTCAGTTCTCGAATTCGACTACGGTGGCAAAAGCGCAACGTGCACACCGCTTTTCCGTTCCCTACAACCGCGTCCCAACCGCAAATACAACCTTTGCCTATGGCGTTGAACTAAAAACGCGTCGACATAACGGAAAGGAGAATCTATGAGCATGACCGGATTACCCGTTTTCGACACGACCGTTCAAAAAACCATGCAATGGCTGCACGACATCGACGACGAACTCGGTTGGGAAACCCGTCACAAAGCGTATCAAGCCTTGCGCGGCGTTCTCCATGTCCTGCGCGATCATGTGCCTCCCAACGAAACCGCTCACTTCGGCTCGCAACTCCCCATGCTCATTCGCGGCATCTTCTTCGAAGGCTGGCATCCCGCCGGCAAACCAATTAAAGACCATTCCGCCGAAAAATTTCTGGTCGACGTGGCGTCCTTCTTTCCGAAAGACGCTGATGTAAATCCCGAAAACGTCGTGCGCGCGGTTTTCAGCGTGATGGCCGAACACATGCCCGGCGGCGAAATCGAAGGCGTCATCCGCGTCTTGCCGAAACACATTCGAGAATTCTGGTTCCAACCCGCCGAGATCGAATAATTAAATCGAGCCGAAAATTACGGGACAATTCCACGCTAAGGAATCAAAGGTCGCACCGCCTGAATTCGAAAGAAATGAATGGGAGCATTTGTGTCAGAGAAAGTGAGTGATGTCGTCGGACCAGTCGAACTGATCAGCCCAATCCCGCTATCCACCCAGCTCAGATTCAACTTCAACTCCTTCTGGATATAGTAGTAGCGCGTCGGCGCCGTGTTCCATGTCAGCGTCGTTAAAGTCCCGCCAGGCGCATACGTCGCCGACGTGATCCGCAAATTGCTGTTCGCATCGTTGGGATTTGTGCCCGCGAGATATTCCTGGGCGTTCGAAGCCCCATCGCTGTCCGGGTCAGCATTCGGGTTTACCGCCGTCGTCCCAAAATTTTGCAGCAGCCACGCCGTCGGTAAACCGTTTGTCGCCAGCGATCCCTCCTGAATACTATCCGTTTGCACATAAGCAGTGGCGTTGCTCAACGAAATCCATCCGCAATTAGCGCTCCACGCATAACCAGTGAATTGTCCGGTGAGAAGATCCACTTTAGGCGCGCCATTGCCTTCGAAAGCAATCCAACCAATGTTCTGTCCCCAAGCGTAACCGCGCAGATTTCCAAGACCATCCTGGTTCACTCCAAAATCGGTTGAGGCGAGATTTTGGTAATAAATGCCATCAGCGGGCGCGCCACTACCAAGATTAATCCAACCGACGTTCGCCGAGTAAATACAACCGGAACATACATACTCCCCTATCACCGCGCCGTTATTCGCATCACCACGCCAATCAAACCATCCGATATTGGCTCCGTAAGCATAGCGGGCCGAACCATCGATGGTCGTCGCAGCTACAGACCGGGTCGTCGCTGAAAACGATATCGCGACCAGCAGCGCCCACCTCGCAAATAGAAGTAAGTCATTCATAAACAACTTCTTCATGGATGCGAAATATTTGCCCATGGGCTTGTCGCAGTTGCAGCCGAGCCAATCGGGCCGAAATCATTGTTACCCGGATTAAAATAATTCAATGCCCCTCCCCCCGACACAACGTTACGAATAATAACATTGTTGGTGTAACCGCTGTTAACCTCGATACCATAAGCACCGTTCGTCGAAATAACCGAATTACCATCAACGCGGTTGTTGCTGTTTTGCAGCCAGATTCCCACTGAGGTGTTTTGGGTCACTGTATTATTCAGAACCTGGTAACCAGGCGAATACAACGCGATCCCCACAAGGCCACGGCTGACAAAACTATCCGCGATCACTCCACCGCCACTCTGGCCGCCAGTAGTCCAGATTATATACTGACCCGTACCATCACCAACGACATGACACTGACGAACAACGTTGTTTCCGCCGTCCAAATAAATTCCGTAGGTATTGTTGTCAACACGGCAACCAATTACGGTTCCGCTTACGATATTCATCCCAGTCAGGTTGTACTCCGAACGGCAGTTGCGAACAGTGCCTCCCGTAACATTGAATCCGTAGATACTGCCACGAGAAATGCAATCGACGACCTCGCCCCCAACACACAAAATGCCGGCAGATCCAGCGGCACTTCCATTGCCAACCGCTTCACAGTGGCGGACTACCGAATCGGCCTCGGCTGCGATGCCTTGGTCCAAATTGCTGGAAACGAGAAGGTTCTCGTAAAGGGTGTTCTGTGGGAACCCGGCGAAGTAACCATCAACACCGCATCCCTGCCAACCAGTAATCGTCCCGTTGCGCACCGCAATATTATTGTAGCTGCCCGAAATAAAGATACCGCTGGAACCACCGGGCGCACCCTGCAGCGTAAAACCGTTCAAATCCAGGTTTACATTGCCGGAACTGATGGTGATGCCGTATGTGCCCGTCAAATTCGTCGTCAAATAATATGACCCTGCATTAGTGATCGAGTATGGCACAGATGAGATAGGCGTGCGTGGCTCGATTTGCGCCAATGTTTTCATCGTCGGCCCTGGCGCACCAGGAGGAGTGAGGCTGCCTTGTCCAAACGCTTCACCCGCAACCCCCAAACCCAACAACATCACTAATGCATAAAAACGAGAATTCTTCATAAATTATTACTCAACGGCAAGTCCGCCAGATCGCGTTAAAACA
This sequence comes from Verrucomicrobiia bacterium, assembly GCA_025934545.1. Taxonomy (GTDB): domain Bacteria; phylum Verrucomicrobiota; class Verrucomicrobiia; order Limisphaerales; family Palsa-1400; genus JAICXV01. The sequence goes on along the minus strand of JAICXV010000021.1, from coordinate 4,931 downwards.
ACGGCAATGATTCCAGTATCTGGGAATACAGTGTGCACTTTGAACACAACGTTAAACCTTGTCAATGAGTAGTAGATTTTAAACGGCTATTTACATCCCGTAACCGCTTCCGCGAAGCGAACTCTCTCTTTTCCCTCGCATCTTACATCGGCTTTTATTATTCTTATCTCCGGAGGCAGACAAAAACTTGCAAATATCGCGACCAACTGAATAGTGGTCGCCAACTTCTATGGCCGACGCAAAAAAACAAGTCTACGACGAGAGCAAAATCAAAACCCTTTCGTCCATCGAACACATCCGCCTGCGCACCGGCATGTATATCGGACGCATCGGCACCGGCGCCCATCATGACGACGGCTGTTATATCCTCCTCAAAGAAGTCATCGATAACGCCATCGACGAATTCATCATGGGCCACGGCAAAGAAGTCGAAATTTCCATCGAAGGCACCACCGTCACCGTGCGTGATTACGGCCGCGGGATCCCGCTGGGCAAAGTCATCGACTGCGTTTCCCAGATCAATACCGGCGCAAAATACAACGACGACGTTTTCCAATTCAGCGTGGGTCTTAACGGCGTCGGCACCAAAGCCGTCAACGCGCTGTCATCCGAGTTCTTCGTCCGCAGCCATCGCAATGGCGAATATTTCGAAGCCACCTTCAAACGCGGCAAACTCAAGAATCAGAAGAACGGTAAAGCCGCCAACGAACAGGATGGCACGTTTGTCCAATTCACGCCTGACCCGGACATCTTCAAAGACATCGAGTTCAAGATGGAATTCGTGGAACGCCGCCTGCGCCACTATACCTATCTGAACCCGGGCCTGAAACTCATCTGCAACGGCCAAACCTTCGTCTCTCGCAACGGCCTTCTCGACCTCGTCATGGAAGACCTCAAGGGCGACAACGCCGAACCGATTTACGCTCCGCTCCACTACACGAGCAAGACGCTCGAGTTCTGTTTCACCCACAGCAACAATCGCTATGGCGAAACGTTCTACTCGTTCGTCAACGGCCAATATACCAGTGACGGCGGTACGCACTTGAGCGCCTTCCGCGAAGGCCTTCTCAAAGCCGTCAACGAATTTGCCAAAGGAAAATTCGAAGGCGACGACGTCCGCGAATGTATGGTCGGCGCGGTTGCCATTCGTTTGAAGGACCCGATTTTCGAGTCGCAGACCAAGAACAAACTCGGCAACACCGAAATCCGTTCTGACCTGGTCAACACCGTCCGCGAAGAACTCCTTCACTTCTTCAACCGCAATAAAGACGTCGCGCAAAAAATCATCGCGAAAGTCGAAGACACCCAGCAACTGCGCAAAGAATTGCAGGAAGTCAAAAAGCTCGCGCGCGAACGCGCCAAAGCCATCACCATTCGCATTCCGCAATTGAAGGACTGCAAAGTCCACCTCGACAAAGCGAAAGGAAAAGGCAAAGGCTCGATGATCTTCATCACCGAAGGTCAATCCGCCGCCGGCTCCATCGTTAGCACCCGGGACGTCAACACCCAGGCCATCTTCGTGTTGAAAGGCAAACCGCTTAACGTGTGGGACCTGAAACGCGACATCGTTTACAAGAACGATGAAATGTTCAATTTGATGTGCGCCCTCGACATCGAGAACAACATCGACAACCTGCGTTACGACAAAGTCATTCTAGCCACCGACGCCGACGTTGACGGGTTGCACATCCGCAATTTGCTCATCACTTATTTCTATCGTTTCTTCGACCATCTCGTGCACGACGGTCACCTGTTCGTTTTGGAGACGCCACTCTTCCGTGTGCGCAACAAAGAACAAACAATCTATTGCTACAGCGAAGCCGAACGCGACGCAGCCGCCACGAAGCTCGGCGGCAAACCGGAGATCACCCGTTTCAAAGGACTCGGAGAAATCAGCCCAGGTGAATTCAAACAATTCATCGGAAAAGAAATGCGCCTGAGCCAGGTCGAATACGCGCCCAAACCCGACGCTGGCCCGATCCTTAGTTTCTACATGGGCAAGAATACGCCGGAGCGCAAAGACTACATCATGGAACGCCTCGTCGTCCCGGTGGAAGACTAGTCGCAGCTATTTCGGCAACCACTTGTCCCATTTTTTCGCAAAGTCATCGAGGTTCGCTTTTGTGACCGGCACGAGTGGGCTGACATCCCTGACACTCGTGGGGTCTTTGTGCAGATGAATTTTATTGATCAGATGTTCCACCGATCGATAGCCCCATTCGTAACATTGTTGCGCGAGTAAAAGCTGAACATGCCCGCTGCGCAAATACGCCAACTCCGCCGGCAACGCATCCACTGAAACGCATTTGATCGTGCCGGGCTCCCACTTCAGCGCGTTATCCGTAAACAACGGCCAACCGCCGATCATCGCCCAGCCCGTGATGTCCGGATTGGCTTCCATCACCTGCTCGACCTTGGCCGCTGCGTCTTGAGGAGTTTCTTTGTGGTAGTAAGTGCCTTTGACGGTGATGCCCGGATATTTTTTTGCCGCCTTCTTCGCTCCGACGACGCGCTTTTGTAAATTGGGTGCAGTTTGATTTCCAGCAAGAATAGCGACCACTCCTTTCCCGCCCATGATCTTTGCCAATCCATCCATGACTTCCTCGCCGCATTTTTCATCATCGACACCAAACGTGACAAATCGTTTGCTCGCCGGCGCATCGGAATCGAACGTCGCCACCGGCACTCCGTTATTAACGGCGCCATTAATAGCGTCCGTTAATTTGTTCGCATCCGAGCAACTGACGGCGATTCCATTCGCGCCCGTCAGCACAAACTGTTCGATCGCGTCGGCCTGCTTCTGTGCGTCCTCTTCGTTCGGCGTGCGCCAATCAATCTTGATGTTGATATTATATTTCTTGCTGAGATCGCGCGCCGCTTGTTCTGCGCCAACGCGGGCTGCCTGAAAAACCGGATTACTTTGTGACTTAGCCACGACACCAATCGTGTAGGATTTGTCAGCAGCGTGCGTGACCAATGCCGCAACCGCCAACGCACAAACAATGGGAAACTTCATGCCACCTCGTTAATGGAGACGCCCGCTTTGTTCAATTCAAATCGCGAACGTTAGGCCGCCTTCAACAAACGTCGCCGCGCCAACCACGAATTGAATTGATCAAGCACCACTGCGAGGACCACTACCGTGCCGATAATAATTTGGCTGTAGTTGTTATCGATATGCAGAATATCAATGCCGCTGCTGATCATTTGAATGAGCAATGCGCCAAGCAACGCGCCCACCGCCGAGCCGCGCCCGCCTGAAAGACTCGCGCCGCCAACCACCGCTGCGGCAATGACGTTCAATTCATAACCCTGACCGTCACCCGACGATCCCGACCCATAATATCCCAAAGCCAGCAACGCCGAAATGCCCGCGGTCAGGCCCGAAAATATAAACACGGTTAATTTGACGCGCTCGACCCGTATCCCGCTGTAGCGACTCGCCAGTTCATTTCCGCCGATAGCATAAACGCGACGGCCCGCAGCCATGCGACTCAGATAAATCGCGCCAATTATCGTTACGAAAATCATCACCAGCATTGGCGTCATACTGAGACCATTGATATTCCACGTGCCAAACGCGCGAAACACTGCCGGAAACGCTCCAATTGAAACACCCTTCGTAATCACAAACGCGACACCTCGGTAAATCGCCATCGTGCCCAGCGTGATGATGAAAGGATGCACTCGCAGCAAAACAATCATCGAGCCGTTGAGCAGTCCGCACATCGTGGCAATTGCGATGCAAACGAGCGCGCCGAGTAACGCGGGCATAACACCCGTTGCATCCCGTCCTTCCGGGCCGAACGCATTGAACACCATCGCGGTCAACACCGAAGACAACGCATAAATCGCTCCGACTGAAAGATCGATGCCGCCGGAAATAATCACAAACGTCGCACCGACGGCCATGATCGCGATGAAACTCGTGTCTTTGGCTAGCTTCGCGAGATTGTGAGCGTTGAGGAATTTATTCTGCTGTTCGACGATCGGCGACCGCTCCCCCGATTCGCTTGTTTTGAAGCCGACCACTCGCGGGACCGTTCCGCCGAAAACAGTAAGCAGAATGCCCAACAGCACAATGACAACAACCAACCCACTTTCCTGCGCCCGAAGCGCAGCACGGAACGGGTTCCAAGTCCTTGGTTCGTTCATTCGCCAAACAACTCGCGCAGTTTGTTTGCGAGATCTTGTTTCGTTGCCCGTCTTTCGGCAATGGCGATCATGACGTCGTAGATCGGCATCGAATCGCCGGAAATGGACACACCGTTGATCGTCAAGAACTCAAGAGCTGCGGCAATCCCCGTGCGTTTGTTGCCATCCAAATATGCTTGTGCCTCTGCAAGGTGATATGCATAAGCGGCGGCAATTTCGAACAAATCACCATTCCCGTAAAGGTAGATGTTCTGCGGATGAAAAATGGCGGATTCCAACGCATTGCGGTCTCGAATTCCCAAGGTTCCACCAAACCGTTCGATTGAGCGGCGATGTATGGACTCGATTTCCGAAGATTCCAGGAAAAGTGGGGCACTCACTTGGAGAGCTTTTCCAAAAGACTGGCGTGTTTGGTGAATACTTCGTCCCGGGCGCGCTCGCATTGTTCTTTCGATGCGTAACGAATTTCTTTAGCAGTAGTTGCGTCAGCCATTTTCGTGACGTACTGCACAACTTCCGCCTTTTCGTTGTTAGGCAACGCTTCGATTTCAGCAATAATTTCCCGTGCGCTCATAGGTAGACTTTACACTTGATTGGCCTGTCAGGGCAAGCTCACGCATCTACGCGACGCCCCTTGAGAACCGCCCAACGTCCACTACATTGAACTGAGAGGTGGTGGTTGTGGAGAAGATTACGTATGCGTCGCTGGGGTCGTTGGGCGATGAGTTTCATCAACAGTTCGACGCTGCCCTTGCCCGTATCGCCCGGCAGGTCGG
>JAICXV010000640.1 GCA_025934545.1 Verrucomicrobiia bacterium | reverse complement strand
GGCGTCGGCAATCGCGAGCTGTGCGAAATTATTTGGGCCGGCACAATCGGCAAAGTCCGCGAAGTCCATTGCTGGACCGATCGCGCCAAAGGCTGGTGGCCGCAAGGCAAACTGCGTCCGGCCGGTTCTGATCCCGTTCCGGCCAGTTTGAAATGGGACCTGTGGCTCGGGCCGGCACCCGAACGCCCGTTCCTGTTGCATTGGCCCGAGGGCAGCGACGCCAAGACGAAGAAGAATCGTCAGAATGTTTACCATCCGTTCAATTGGCGCGGCTGGTGGGATTTTGGCTGCGGCGCGCTCGGCGACATGGGCTGTCATATCATGGACGGCGCAAATTGGGCTCTGGCCTTCGGCGCGCCGGACACGGTCGAACTCCTCGATCACTCCGAGCTCGTGCCGGAAATGGCGCCCGAATTTTCCGTCGTTCGTTATCACTTCCCGGAACGCACGGCCAACATCGGCGGAAATAAAGTCACGTTCCCGGACTGCACGTTGACGTGGCACGACAGTGGTCACAAACCGCAAAAGCCGGCCGAAATGGAAAATGAACTCGAAGCCAACGGCACTTTGTTCATCGGCGAAAAGGGCAAAATCGTTTGCGGCACATACGGCGAAAACCCGCGTCTGTTGCCCGAGTCTTTGATGAAAGATTTCAAGAAACCGTCGCCGATCATCCCGCGCGTGCCCGGCAACAGCCCACACCAGGATTGGTTGCGCGCCTGCAAAGGCGGCCCGCCCGCCTGCTCTAATTTCGACGTCTCCGGCCCGTTCAGCGAAATCGTGTTGCTCGGCAATCGTGCCATTCGTCTGGGCAAAAAAATCGAGTGGGATTCCAAACACATGCGTGTGAAAGGAATGCCCGAAGCGGACATCCTCATCCACAAACACTATCGCAAAGGCTGGACCGTCTAGGCGATTGGCGGCTTGAGTTGGTTGATGTCGGATGTAATCTAAAGATATGAGCGCCGCAGATGTTTCGCGTATAGCTTTGGAGCTTCCGGCCGAGGAACGATTGGACCTGGCGCGTCGATTAGTCGAAAGCGTCGTCGCCCCGGACTCGGTCAGCGAAGCATTGCAGGAAGGCGTTAGGCGCATCGAAGAACTCGCCACTGGAAAAGTGAAAGGTCTGTCCGAAGAGGAATATCGCAAAGCCATTGAATGACGGCGCGATTTCATCCGGAATTTGCGCGGGACGTTCGCAAGTATTCCGCTCAGTACGAACAAGTCTCGAACAACCTACGCGATAAATTCCGAACGGAAATCGATTTAACGATCTCATCAGTAAAAATAGCGCCTCTGCGCGCCGGCCATCTTCTTAGCTTGCAATCGAAAGTGATGTCCAATTTCAGACGGAGCAATTTGCGCACGTTTCCGTTCTTTGTCTTATACAGCGTTGTTGATGACCAACTGTTTTTCGGTGCTGTTATTCCCAGCAGGTCCGATCCGCTAACCTGGCTGGTTCGGTTCGCAGAAACGCGTTAAGGCACGCGCACGCGCAGGAGTTTTGGGCGAATGGAAATCGTCGCGGGCAATTGACCAACGAGATCGCCGTCCAGTTGCAACGGGACGTGGCCGGTGCTGCTCAGTTGCACTTTTTCGGCCTGCAACTGTTGCGCATTACACAACCGATAAACGCTCCCCGTGTACATGCCGATGACGCCTTTGATCAGTTGAAACAGGCTGACCTTCGGAAAGACGGCGACGTCGAAATGACCGTCCTGCAAACTGGCGCGTGGAAAGAAATTAAAATTTCCTCCGTATAACCGGCCGTTGCCGAAGACGACGAGTTCTCCGCGGGCCGACTGCTTGCCGTTCACTTCGATGATGGCGTGCTTTTCACCGAGCGCGCGAAATCCGGAAACGATATAAGCGAGCGGTCCAATAATTTTCTTTTGCTTCCAACTCACTAACTCAACAGCGCGCGCATCCAGACCGGCGCCGGCCAGTTGGACGAAGTAACGCTTCTCACTTTTGCCATCGCGATTGATGAAATCCGCAAGCGCGACGTCGATGTTGGTCGTTTTGCCGGAACTGGCCACTTGCCACGCGTTTTGCCATTTCAAGGGCAAGCCGAGTTCGCGGGCGAATACGTTAATCGTGCCGAGCGGCAGAAAGCCAAACGTGATGCGTTCAAAACCGCCTTCGACATCGCCAATGCCATTGACGACTTCGTTCAAAGTGCCGTCACCCCCGGCGGCGATGATATCGGTGTAACCGTTGCGCGTGGCTTTGGCGGCAAGCGTGCGGGCGTCGCCCGGGCAAGTTGTGGGCATCAATTCCCAATCCTTCGCCAGAGCGGTTACTTCGTGGCGAAACCCGCGCGCCTTTTCACCGCGCGCGGTTGGATTGTAGATCACGCAGCGCATTCACAAAATCCGAAGCATCCGAGACAACTCGGAGCGCGGACTTCAGTCCGCTTCAACTCATAACCGAAACGAGCCATTAGAATCACTCCAGCGGTTTTAAATCTAACTGCGCGGAAGCGGACTGAAGTCCGC
>JAICXV010000091.1 GCA_025934545.1 Verrucomicrobiia bacterium | reverse complement strand
CGTTGTTGATCCGGTTGCCATCATCGACGAATGGGGTCTCGACGCGTTTCGCTATTATGTCGTGCGCGAGCTCGACATCGGCCCCGACGGCAACTGGACGGACACCGGTTTTCTAGCGCGTTACCAAGCCGAACTCGCCAACGGCCTCGGCAATTTGGTGAATCGGTCGTTGACGATGATCAAACGTTATCGCAACGGCGCGATTCCGGGCGGCAATAACGAACTCACGGCTGAGATTACAAAAACGCAGAACGATGTTATCGAAGCGTATCGAAAACATGCGTTGCAGGACGCGCTCGTTCAAATCAATGGATTGATCACGCGCGCGAACCAATACATCGATCAGACAAGCCCGTTTAAGATCGCCAAGGACCCGACGAAGGCGGCTGACATCGACAATATTTTATATACGCTAGCCGAGGTGTGTCGTGTCCTCGGCATTCTTCTTTGGCCGGTGTTGCCTGCGACCGCCGAAAAAATTCAGCAACAGGTCGGGTTACAGAAGACGACGCATCTGTTGACCGATTTGGATAAGAAACTCACGGCCGGGCATGTGGTCGGTGATGTGTTTGCGCTTTTTCCTCGCAAGGACCAGAAGCCATAACCAGCAAGTTTGCATTCGGATACGCCGTCGCTTCCACGCTAAGCGCAACTGTTATCAACTCGCGTTCCCAAAAAACCGAACTTGTTATCGCTTTTAAATGGGATGGCATCGGATTGTAAAACTGTCAATCGAACAGCGTGTCGATACTCATTCAGACAGGTGTCGGCGCCCAAACTTCCACATTTTGCTTTGGCGAATAATGCACCAACGGTTCGGCAATTGGATTCGGCAAACCCAACCAATCGAACATCGTTGTTTCGAACGATAGCAAATCGACCGAATGCAGTTGCCAAGGTGCGTGGTAGATTCGCGCCTGCACCAGATTCTGGTCGCGCGCGGCAAAGAGCGCATAACGTTCCATCAGAAAAAACTCGAGCGAATCGGTTTCCGGCATGCGCAATAGTTTCCCAGGTGACCATGTCGCCGCGAAGTCGGCATCAATTTCATCATCCTCGCGATGCGCAATAAACTCAAAGCGCTCGCCTTTGTTGCGGAAAATGATGTTGGAGTGCCGGTAATCGAGCCAATACAACGCGCGCGCCGCTAATGTCGGCAACAGCTTCGACGCTTCCAAAGTGAAAAACCAGATTCCTGGCACGCCGTCTACATGGACATACGTGCGCAAATTCAATTCGTGAAACGCGTCCGTTCCCGGAATCGGCGGCAGCGGCATGATGGCCAGATCGGAAACAGTGAAGGGAGTTAAACCCACCCAGGCCATTCCATTGAACGTATCGATTTCCAGCCCGCGCGGCAGATACGGTTCAACCTGTTCCGGTAAAAACGGCCAGTGCAGGAACAGGAGTTTTTCCCACGTTTGATGCATGAGCGGCGTGCCGTTCGGCCGCGCGCGCATCGAGAGCCGCTCCCTCGGTTCGATCATTGCTTTCATGGAACAATATCGCTCACCCGCCGCAAACGTGCGCGACTTTTTCGCCTGTGGCGGTGCTGCGGGAAACTTGTCGCAGCGAATACAGCATTTCACGGATTGAGCAACGGTGTGCCGCGTGAAACGGTTTGCAGGAGGAAGATAACCATTATGAAAAAACTATTAGCGATAGCGAGTGCAGCAGTATTGTTTGTCGGTTGCAGTGGAAGCGACCAGGGCACGGACACGACCGGTTCACGAAGCAGCGCCGGTTCCCGCGGCAGCAGCATCAATGAACCCGCCGGTTCGTCTTCAAGCAGCTCAACGTTAAACACCAACAGCAGCAGCACCGCGCCCGGCGCGGCCAGTTCGTCGAGCTCCGCTCCGAGCAGCAGCCCAAGCAGCTCGAGTTCGGGAAGCTCCAGCAGCGGTTCCAAAAGCAATCCGTAATTCGGTCGTATAGCGTGGTGAGGCGGTCCGGAACAATGCCGGCCGCCTCCTTTAAAACATGAAACGGATCTGGTTGCTGATAGGATTGGCTTGGGCGTTGGTGGGATGCGGCAGCGGCGAAGGCGATACAAAATCGTCGAGCGCGACCGGGACGCGCACGAAAATGGGAGGCACCGTCAACGAACCCTCGGGCAGCAAAACGCCGCCAGTCACCGCCGGTTCCAACTCAATTGGAACAGGCCCCTCGCATAGCTACGAATCGCCGAGTCCTTCGGAAAAGAAAAATCCTTAACGCAGTTTGTAGACGTGAACGTCGAATTGCGTGAAACGATCGGTAAAACTTCCGTTTTTCACCGCGATTTGACGCCCTGACTCGAACAGGACTTCGCCCGTTGAAGTTTGCGCGGGCAAGCCGCTAAAGGTCACGTCCGCTGTGCCACGGTTGCGTTTACAAGCGAGAATGAAAATGTTCCCGCCGGTTTCGCGAACGCAAAACTCAATGTCCTGAGCGCTCGCTTTCACCGGTAATGCCGAATTCGTTTGGAGCAATGCCGGATAAAGAGGGCTCTTATCGCCAATTTGCGCGATCACCGGACGCAACACTTTATTCCAAAAGTCCCAATTCCAGCCCAGCTTCGCGTCGCGCCGATTCATCGCTTGCGGCAGGTTGCCTCCAAAATACAACAACGCGCGCGCGCCGTTGATAATCGCTTCGTAAGTCATGAAGCGCTCTTGCGGATAAGTGGGCATGATTAACTTTTTGCCCGGATTGACCGTTCCGCTGAACGCGATTTGCAGCACCATCCACACGGGCATCCGGCCTTCGCTCACTTGCGACATGATCCGCGTGTAATCGCCGACCATGTTGATCTCCTTATTGGTCTTGAACTGCGAATGGACTCCGGGAGGAATACTCACTGGATAAATATCGGCGCCGACGACGTCCGCAGTCCCATTGTATTGGCGCATGGTTGCAACCGTTCCGCGCGGTGCCTGGATGAGAACCATCGGATGATTCGGGTCGAGGTCGCGAACAATGTCGCGTGCGCGCATCAACGGGGCGAGCGGATGATGCCCCCACTCCGGCTCATCAGCGCCTTTCCACGCGCCAAAACCAGGATGGTTCTTGAACCGGTTCACTACTTCGCGCAACAACGCTTCGCGTTTCGTCTCGTCTGGTTTGAGGCTGGCTAAATCTCCGAGGTAAATCAGGCAATGCATGCCGGCGCGCGCCGCGGCGTCTTCATATTTTTGTTCGTAAGCGATCTCATCCTTGTTCCACTTGCCTTTGCCAGTGCGCATAAAATTTGCGCCGGCATCGGCCAGTTCCTGGATGCCGCTTTTTCCGCTGGGCGTTTTGCCATCGGGCGGAGGGGGCATGGTGAAGCCGATGGGAAATATTTTTTTCCCGTCGATTTGAAAAACGAGATCAGGGCCGTAGGTCATTTTGTTGGCTAGACAAATAAGTGACGCAAACAGCCATGCTACGACAAAGGGCACTACTTTTCGGATCATGACACTGGAAACGTCCCATCGTAATACCGCATCCGAACCCGAAGTAGCAATCGCTAAACGCGCAAGTGGAAAAAAAACCTACTTTTCACGGGGTTTTCGCCCCATAGATTTTCCTGTATCTGGCAGTAACTTAATTCAGGAGGGTGTTATGGTTGTCGTGGAAGTAATCATGCAATCGAAAATGATTTTGGTCGGGCCGTTCGAAAACCATAATCAGTCGCTTTACTGGGTACAGCAGATGATGAAAGAAAATCCCGGAAAAACGACCATTCTGGCCGTTAATGACAATGAGCCGGACACCATCCGAGCTTACGTTGGCGATCCGAATGAAGAACCTTCCGACCTGCTTGCTCCCGCATTCGATTTATTCAAAGAAGTCCACCAGCATTAGATTGGAGTTACCGAAGTTCGCAAGGACAGCAGTATGGACTGTGTGGCGGAGCGCATTAGCGACGCCGCTTTAGATTCACCGATCAAGCGCTCAGATCCTCTTCCGCCGTCAGTCCCCACCGACGTCTTATCCTCGCTTCGATCAGCCCAAACATAAACCGATCCAAAAACAATCCAAACACGATCGTCAGCAACATAATGCCGATGACCTGCGACGCATCGTTCAACTCGCGTCCCATATAAAGTAAAAAGCCGAGGCCGATGCTCGATTTAATCAACTCCGCCGACACTGCTCCATGCCATCCCAACGTCCACCCCAGTTTCAGGCCGCTAACGACGTTCGGTAATGAGCCGGGCACAATTACCCGGCCATACATTGCCCAGCGCGGTGTGCCCAAAGTTCGGGCCGCCCGCAAGTAAATCGGCGGGATATTCAAAATGCCGTCTGCCGTTGCGATAGCGATCGCCGACGTCGAACTCATCACCACCACGAAATAAAATCCGGTATCGCGCAGGCCAAAAATCAACAGCGACAGCGGAACCCACGCCGCCGTCGGCAACATTTGCAAACCGAGAAACAGCGATTTTAGCGTGCGATTGATCACCCAATTCGTTCCCATCGCGATGCCGATGACCAAACCAATCGCGGCCGCGAGCAAAAATCCCAGCACCATTCTTAACAACGTTGTTTTGATGCTCGGCCAAAGCAGATGATCCTGCGCGAGTTCAATCAGCCGATGAATGACCTGGATCGGCGACGGAAATAAATAATCGGGCGCCAATCGCAGCGATGCCAGCACCTGCCAAACAGCGAAGAGCAGGAAGTAAAATCCGACCACCAGCCACGTCGCTTTTTTCGTCGCCGTTTTCATGATCGGTTTTCCTGCAATCGCGAAATCAGATCCTGCGCGTGCGCTTGCACTTGCGGGTCGGTGAAATTGCGCGGGCGCGGCAGGTCGATTTTCAATTCGTGAACAACGGCGCCCGGACTGCCCGAAAACATCATCACACGGTCTCCGAGGCACGCCGCCTCCTGCATTTCGTGCGTGACGAATATAATTGTCTTGTGCGTTTCCTGATGGATCCGCTGCAGTTCGGCATAAAGCTCCAGTCGCACGACCGTGTCCAACGCCGAAAACGGCTCGTCAATGAGCAACAACCTCGGATCAGGCGCGAGCGCGCGCGCTAGCGCCACCCGTTGTTTCATACCGCCGGACAACTCGTGAATGTTCGCTTTCTCGTATTCCTCGAGGTGCATCAACCGCAAATACGACCGCGCTTTCTCGCGACGCGCGCGCGGATGCAGCAACTTCCGCTTCAACCCATAGCAAACGTTATCGATGACATTCAACCACGGAAACAGTCCGTGCTCCTGGAACATCATCAGTCGATCCCTTCCCGGTTTCGTCACTTCCTTCCCGTCCAAAAGAATTTTGCCCGTTGTCGGCTGCGTAAAACCAGCGATCAGGTTGAGCATCGTCGACTTTCCGCAACCGGAAGGCCCGACGAACACGACGAACTCGCCTTTATTGATCTGCATGCTCACAGGCGCCAATGCCGCGACCGTTTTTTGCATGTTCGTTTCGAAAGTTTTAGAAACGCCGTCGACCACCAGTGTCACTTCGGCCATTCCATTGCCGTTCGATTGTGGTGTGTCGCTCGTCATTTGATGTTGGCTGTGACCGGTGGCAAATTTTTCTCGTGCAAAACTTCGTTTAACAGGTTCACGTCATAAACACCGCGCAGATCCGGCTCCTTCCGCAAAAAATGAATCGAATGCGCGTTCGCCGCCTGCTTTTCCAGCGAAGTGGCGATGGGGTCCCATGTTAACTCCACCCGCTGGAGAGCGCGCGTGATGACGTCCTCGCGCAACGCGCGACCGGTTTCCTTGCGAATCTGGTCATTCAACACGAGCATCGCCTTCGCCTTGTTGGAATTAATCAATTGCGTCAACTCAACGTGCAACCGCAGCAACGTCCGCACGGCCTCAGGTTGCTCTCGCAAAAACCGGCGCGCCACCACCAAATGCGTCGTCACATATTGGCCTTGCGGCCAAAGCGTTTTTTCCTCCAAAAATATTCTCCCGTTGGCTTCCAATTCTAATCGCGACACCCACGGCTCGACCGTCCACGCCCCATCAATTTGTTTCGTTTTGAACATGGTCATCTGGTCGGGGTTCGACAGCGGGATGAGATTAATCGCGCCGCCTTGCGGCGTCGGCTTCAACCCCTGCTCTCTCAACCACACGCGCGCGGCGATGTCTTGCGTATTGCCCAGTTGCGGCGTCGCCAGCGTTTTCCCATTGAAATTGGCTGCGATTTGGATGTTTAAGTCCGGCCGCACCACCAGCGCCGCCCCGCCGCTGGCTACGCCGGCCACGATCACAAATTTTTCCCCATGCGATTTGACGTAGCCATTGATCGTTGGCCCGGGGCCGATGTATGTCGCGTCAATCGCGTCCGAGAAAAGCGCCTCAATCGCCGTCGGTCCGGCATTAAAAGCCTGCCACCGAACCGTCAGCCCGTTCGTTTCAAAGTAACGCGTCGCCTTCGCATAAAGCGCCTGCGCGTGCGTAATGTTTGGAAAAAAACCGAGCCGAATTTCTGCGCCTTGCGTGGATGTGGTCCAAAGAATTGCGAGCCAGAGCCCGACTCCTCGGACCCATGTTCGCCATGGCTGTTGCGCGGGCCTTTCGATCAAGTTACTCCGAAGTCTCCGGGTCTTCCTCTTCTTCGACCGTCGCTTGCGTGCGGACGACCGCGGTGCGTTCGCCTAAATGCCGACGTTCTATCTGTCCGCCCTGTTCCAATTCGCGCTCGGCCTGCGCGGAAAACTTCGTCCATGGAATGGCGGCCAGACGCGCCGGCTCGATCGGCTTGCCCGTGACCTCGCAAATTCCGTAAGTCCCAACCTTGATCCGCCGCATCGCCTCTTCGATTTCGTAGAGCGCGTCTTGCTCCGACGAGGCCATGCTCAAGGCAAAATCCTGATCGTAATTGTCAGTGCCGGCATCGGCCATGTGTTCGCTGAACACTGGCCTTTCCTCCCGCGCCTCCTCGTGCAAATTGTCCTTTCGCTGCAACAACCGATTGTGCAGTTCGAGCAAACGTTCGTAATGCGTCCGCCATTTTGCCGGAATGTGTTCACGCACCTTTGGCGCACCCAAAATGTCCTTCGCGCGTGCTCGTGGCCGCACCGATTTGGCTTTGCCTTGACCCTTCTTTGGCATGTCAACAATTTCACACGCCCGCCGCAAAATGCAAATGAGGCGCGTCAGGGAATTGCCCGATGTATGTATGCGAAATATTTTGGCGTTGTTGATAAAAGAAGTGGTGTCGTTTGATGCGCAGTGGCAATTTCCCGTTGTGATTCCCACGTCAAAAATTGTTGCCCCCTTAGTCGTGTTCTTTCTCTGTCTGTTGATTGGCGCTTCCGCCGAAAGCCAGGTTATTTCCAATGCGTTCGTGTCCGTCGCCTTCGATGCCAAAGATTCGACTTGGAGCGCCAAATGGAGCGAGACCGATGTCGCGTTGGACCATGTCAGCTTCGCCGTCGAGATAGACGGCAAAACGCTCAAGCCGACAGGAGCGTCGACAAAATTTATCAGCGATGACAATAGCCAAAAAATTGAGCAGGCATGGACCGATGGCGTCGAAATCACCCGCTCAATCGCAGTGCTCCGCGAAAGCAATGACGGAAGCGTCAGGCTCTCGGCAAAAAACGTCAACCGTACCGGACATGATGTTCATCTG
>JAICXV010000160.1 GCA_025934545.1 Verrucomicrobiia bacterium | reverse complement strand
GCACAGCCCTGAATATGCCAAGCGCGTTTTTGACCAGGTCGAACACGACGGCGGCGGCCCAGGAACGTTTGGTGATTGTTCGGTGGCGCTTTTCGGCGAACCGGGGACCGGCAAATTCGAGTTTGTGCTGACGGGACGCCATTGCACCCGGCGCTGCGACGGCGATTCTGTCGAAGGCGCGGCGTTTGGCGGACCGATTTTTTACGGCCATGCTGCCGAAGGATTCAACGAAGCGCCGACGCATCCCGGCAACGTGTATTGGTATCAGGCCAAGCGCGCGAACCATGTGTTTCAAATGCTTGACGGCAACCAACGCAAGGTCGCCTTGCTTGGCGATCCTCGGGCCGAGCGCGGGACGGACACAGTGACGTTAAAAGGAACCAAAGAGTTGCCGGGAATTCCCATCGGCTCTCTCTCGCGCGATCAAAGAAACGAAGTGCGCAAAGTCATGAGCGACCTGCTCGCGCCCTTCCGCAAAGCCGACGCCGACGAAGCGATGAAGCTGATTGAAGCAAACGGCTTCGATAATCTGCACATGTCATTTTACAAAAACATGGATATCGGCAAAGACGGCGTTTGGGACGTCTGGCAATTGGAAGGTCCGGCCATGATCTGGTACTTCCGCGGCGCGCCGCATGTCCATACGTGGGTAAATATCCGCCGAACGGCTTGACCGTCACCGGGTTTAGGCTTCCCGTTCCGGCCCGATTTTTGCTACTCTTACAAGAATGGTTTCGCTGGAAGTTTGCAAACTATTCCAAGGATTACCGGTGGCAGAGTTGGAGAGCCTGCGCCAAGTCGCCCGTGAGCGCACCTACGGGATGGGCGAAACCATTTTCAAACAAGGCGATCCCGGCGACGGTATTTACATCATCAAAGGCGGCGAGGTCCATATTGCCGTCGGCGCTTCTTCCGGCGAACGACGCGTAATTTCGAAACTGGGACCCGGCGAGTTGTTCGGTGAGATGGCAGTGATTGATAACGACGCGCGTTCGGCTACGGCCCTGGCGGGCGAATCGACCACTGTCTACTTTATTTCGCGCAACGACCTGCTTGGGATGATGAATCGCACGCCGCAATTGACTATCGGACTGGTCCGCGAAATTAGCCGGCGCCTCCGCGATTTTAATCGTCAATATATCCGCGAAGTGTTCGATGCCGAACGGCTGGCGTTGATCGGTCGCTTTGCCAGCGCGATTGTCCATGATTTGAAAAATCCGCTGCACGTCATCAGTTTGTCAGCGGAACTGGCGGCGGCGCCGGCGGCGACTTCGGAAATGCGGTCAACTTCCCGAACGCGCATCACCAAGCAAGTCGACCGCATCACCAGCATGGTCAACGAATTGTTGGAGTACGCCCGCGGCGGCAGCACGACGGCGTGCATGCTCGCGCGCACGAATTACGCGCCGTTTATCCGCCAAATTGTCGAAGATATCCGGCAGGAACTAAGTTTGCGTGGCGTCAATCTCTTCGTCGAAGGCAAAGTGCCAGACATCAACGTGCAGATTAATCCAAACCGCTTGACCCGCGTGTTTTATAATCTGTTCGGCAACGCCGCAGACGCCATGGCCAATGGTGGCAAGATCATGGTTCGCGTCCACACGACCAAGGACGAGGTTGTGACCGAAGTGCAGGACACCGGCAAAGGTATTCATCCCGAAATCGCCGACAAGTTGTTCCAGGCGTTCGTCACTTACGGGAAGCCGAACGGCACCGGTCTCGGGTTGACCATTTCGAAGAAAACAATCGAGGATCATCACGGGCAGATTTCGGTGCGCAATTGTCCCCAGGGTGGCGCGCTGTTTTCCTTCACGCTGCCGATTCAGCCGGACTAACCGGACGCATTTTTTACTTCATCCCGCAACTTTCCTGCTTCATCCTTGCGCTCCATGAGCGACAAGAAAGTAAATGTAGCGATCGTCGGTTTGGGTTTCGGCGCCGAGTTTATTCCCATTTACCAGAAGCATCCGAACGCGAACCTTTACGCCATTTGCCAGCGCAATAAAACGAAGCTCGACCAGATCGGCGACGCGTTCAAAGTCGAAAAGCGCTACACCAATTTCGACGAACTCATCAAAGATCCGAACGTCGACGCCGTTCACATCAACTCACCCATTCACTTGCACGCGCCGCAAGCCATCGCCGCGCTGAAAGCCGGTAAACACGTCGCCTGCACCGTGCCGGCGGCGACGACCGTTGACGAGTGCAAGCAAATCGTCAAAGCGGCGGAAAAGGCGAAGAAGAATTACATGATGGTGGAGACCGTCGTCTATTCGCGCGAATTTCTTTACGTCCGCGAAATGCGCGACAAAGGCAAACTCGGCCGCATCCAATTCATGCGCGGCTCGCACCTGCAAAACATGGAAGGCTGGCCCGGATATTGGGAAGGTCTCCCGCCGATGCACTACGCAACGCACTGCGTCAGCCCCTGTCTCGCGATCGTCAAAGGCGAAGCCGACTATGTCTCCTGCCTCGGCTCGGGTCGCATCGCCGAACAGTTGATCGGCAAATATGGCTCACCATTTTCGTTTGAGACGGCGCATTGCAAGATTCGCAACCAAGACTTGTCGTTCGAAGTTACGCGCTACCTTTTCAACGCCTCGCGCCAATACATCGAAAGCTTCGACGTCTACGGCGAAAAGACGTCGTTCGAATGGCAATTGGCCGAAGGCGATGAACCGATTCTGCACACCGGCGGCGAAAAAACCGAAAAGGTCAAAGTCCCCGACTACGCGCATCTGTTGCCGGAAGGCATTCGCCAATACACGACAAAGGGCGTTTACGATGCTGATGAACACAAACATTTGTCGTTCGTCCAAGGCAGCGGTCATGGTGGTTCGCATCCGCACCTCGCCCACGAATTTTTGATGAGCCTCGTCGAAAATCGTCCGAGCTTCCCCGACGTTTACCAAAGCGTGAACTGGACGATGGTCGGCATCTGCGCTCATGAAAGCGCGATGCGCGGCGGCGAGATCATTAAGATCCCGGACTTTCGCAAATAACAATCACGGCTTCGGCGTCGGCACGTCGTCGGGCAATTGCGACACGATCTCTTCGCTTAGTCCAACGTCATCGATCAAAATGCGCGTGCGCTCCTGATACGCCGCGGGCGCTCGATCGACTCCGCCGTCTTTGCGTAATCTCACCGCCTGACCAAAGCCGACTCCGACGACTTCTCCGTTCCGGTTCTTTCGCGCCGACACTTCAAAGTTAAATGGACTCCAACCGCCGGTAGCGGCGTGCATTTGCTGGAACTCAGCCCACGACACGTCGAACCGCTCGAGCCGGCATTCAAACCCATCCGTCTTATGCAACGGTCGCCACGCGATAAACCAATGCCCGTCTTTGCGAGAACACCGCACGCCCCACGCAGGATGATCGATGCTTGTGGACGCGTTTTCATTCAGCAACAGTGGCTCGCCAAATAACATCGACGAATCGACGAGATATTTCGTCTCGCCGAACCTAACCAGGACGGTGCCGTGGTTCGGCGCGGCATGCGGCGCGTGCAACATGGTGCCAATCCCCCGTTCCGCATCGAATCCAAGGCTGCGCACCAATGTATGCAACGCGCCCGCCCCGGCCCAGCACGTGCCGCCGGTTCCGTATTTCAAAAACCCCGCAAAGAAATCCTCTGGCGTAAACGATGGCAACGGACTTTTTCTCTGCGCGCGGACATGGATCAATTTGCGCACGTTATCAAAGGGGACATTGGCGCACCACGCGCCATAGAATTCTCGCAGTCCTGCGAGCGTTTGTTCCGGTTTTCGCACCAAACCGAGCCGCGCCAAAATCTTTTCAATCAAATCCGGCGCTAAGACCGGTTCAGGAGACAAAACTGTATTCATGCAAACCGGCTAAACATAAACGCGGCTACGGAGGCAATCAACCGGTAGGTTGATTGCGCGTCTTCGTAAGCATATTTCCTTCACATCTCACCGCGAATTCCGCCCGATAAACCGTTGGGCTGTCGCCCGATTTTCCGATAGCCGGCTAAAGGTTCCAATCATGGTGGAGGTGGATGGGTATGAAATCGTTTTTGGTCGGGCTCGCATTTTGGCTGTCGATATTGGCAGCATCGGGACAGGCATTGACTGAAAAAGACGCCAATCGGATTGCCGACGCCATTTATCTCGCCGAAGGCGGCGCCAAAGCCCGGGTCCCGTATGGAATTCTTTCGCTTAAAGTCCGCGACAAAGAGCAGGCCCGCCAAATCTGCCTCAACACTATCCAGAACAATTATCGCCGTTGGGTCAGCAATGGAAAGAAGGCGACCTTTTTGGATTTCCTCGCCGATCGATACTGTCCCCCCAGCGATCCGGTCGGCAACCGGAACTGGAAACGGAATGTTCGCCGGCTTTTGAGTAAGACGTCTTCGGCCTTTGGCGACATAGCAACGGGACCGCGATTCGCCGCAAGATAGTTCTATTGGAAACGCGCGGTCCCCGACCGGGCGGCGAGACGCCGCCCTCTACGGCAGCCGAGACGGTTGCCACCACTGAATCACACCTGCCGGGAAGCTTGACTTTGAGCAATAAAATCAGTCCACTGGCACGCATCGCACCGCCATAATTCATTCTTAAACCTGCAAAACTACACACTATGAGCGATAGCACTCAAACGTTACCAAGAACTGCAACTCCACCTGCCCTCGATGGCGTTCATCGTAGTCGCCTGCTCTGGGCCGGTTTCATGGCCATTCTTTCCACGGGCGTCGGCTTTGCCATTCGTGGTGGAATTTTTGCGAATTGGGGCGCTGAATACGGCTTCACGGCGGGGCAACTTGGAGCCATCGGCGGCGCGGGTCTGACCGGGTTCTGCTTTGGTGTCATTATTGGCGGCGTGATCGCGGACAAGATCGGCTACGGCAAATTGGTTTTTGCGGCGTTCGTGTTGCACATCCTGTCAGCGGTGGTGACCTTTGCGACGAATACGGGCATGCCGCAAGCAACGGCTTACAATTGCCTTTACTGGGGCATGTTCATTTTCGCGTTGGCCAACGGCACGCTCGAAGCGGTCGCTAATCCACTGGTCGCGACGCTCTTTCCCGAAAACCGCACGCATTATCTTAATATTCTGCACGCCTCGTGGCCGGCGGGGTTGATGATCGGCGGTATCGCTGGCGCTGTTCTGGGCGGTATGTTCGGCTGGGGCTGGAAAGCGCAATTGTCGCTTTACCTCATCGCGACTGTTCTTTACGGCATCATGTTCCTCGGCCAAAAGTTCCCGAGATCGGAAGCGTCGCAGAAAGGGTTGCCGCTCGGTGAAATGTTCAAAGACGTCGGCATTCTCGGCGGACTAGTTATCTGCTTCCTGATTGCGCTGTTTTTCCATGGCGCGTTCGGCCTGTCCAACGCGGCCGCTTATGGCATCGCGGGCGCTTGTCTGATTGCCATCGGCGTCATCACGCGATTCTCGATCGGCGCGATCCTCTTGTTCGTGCTCTTTGCAACGCACGCGCTAGTAGGCGCTGTCGAACTCGGCACGGATCAATGGATTCAGAATATCACGGGCAACATCCTCACGCCGACGATGGGCAAATGGCTCTTCGTTTATACCTCGCTCATCATGTTTCTGTTGCGGTTCTGCGCTCATTTCATTGAGAAAAACCTCAAGCTGTCGCCAGTCGGACTGCTCGCCGTGTGCGCGGCTACGGCCGCGATTGGCTTGAACCTCATCAGCATCTCGAACACGACAGTGATGGTCATGGTCGCGTTGTTGGTTTATGCGGGTGGGAAAACATTTTTCTGGCCGACAATGCTTGCGGTTGCGTCTGACCGTTTCCCGCGCACAGGCGCCGTTGCCATCAGCATCATGGGCGGTATTGGCATGATGTCGGCGGGTATGCTCGGTGCTCCAGGTTTGGGTTATGCCAAGGACCGTTTCGCGGGTGAAGAATTGGCGAAAGCCAATCCTGCTATTTATCAGGAATACAAAGCCGGCAGTTCCAGTTCCTTCCTGCCGTTCGTCTTCAGCGATGCGACTGGTCTCGATGGGAAAAAATTGGCGGAAGCCAAAGCCGCTCCG
>JAICXV010000022.1 GCA_025934545.1 Verrucomicrobiia bacterium | reverse complement strand
TCCAATGCTGCCCGAGGCGTTGAGCAACGAGCTTTGTTCGCTCAAGCCAGGTGTCGATCGATTGACCAAGTGCGTCGAGTTTTTGCTCTCGGATGCCGGCGCGGTTTTGCAGGCGAAATTTTATCCGTCCGTGATTCGTTCGAAGCGGCGATTCACCTACAAAGAAGCCTTCGCGATTTTGAATGAGCCGCCCAACGGTGATCCCGTGGAACGCATGTTGCATGATGCGCACGCGATGGCCCAGAAAATCAGGCGCGCGCGCTTCAAGGCCGGCTCGCTTGATTTGGATTTTCCGGAAAATAAAATCCGTCTTGATGCGCATGGCCGTGTTCTGTTCATCGAGAAAATGGAGAACGATGCGTCGCATCAACTGATTGAAGAATACATGCTCCTCGCCAACGAAGCCGTCGCGACGAAGTTGATTGCGACGCGCCGGCAGGCCCCACATCGGATTCACGAACCTCCAAATGACGAGCGGTTGCAGGAGTATCGCGAACAAGTCCTCAGTCACAATATTCCCTGCGGCAATTTGAGCCATCGTCCCGAAGTGCAAAAGTTATTGCAACGACTCGGAACGATTCCGATTGGAAACGCGCTTAAGATTGGATTTTTGAAATCACTGATGCGCGCCCGCTATGCGATCGAGCCGATTGGCCATTACGGTTTGGCGAAGGCGAAGTACACGCATTTCACCTCGCCGATCCGTCGTTACGCCGATTTGTTGGTTCACCGCGCGCTCTTCGACAAAAATTCGGCTACTGGTTTCGCGCTCAAGTCGATCACCGATCACATTTCCGAAACGGAACGAAATTCCGCCGATGCCGAGCGCGACAGCAAAGACGTCAAAATGTTCGCGTTCCTCAAGGCGCAGCTCAAAGACGGTCCGCTCCACAAATACAACGCGCTCGTTACGGATGTCCGAAACTTCGGATTCTTTGTGGATGTGAGCGACCTTGGCATGAGTGGACTCGTTCCGCTGTCTTCCGTGCAGGATGATTTTTTTGTATTCGATTCCCAACGCAATCACCTCGTCGGTCGTCGGACCCGGCGCGTCATCAAACTGGGCGACAAAGTCATGGTGCAGGTTTGCAAAGTCGACACCTACAAGAAACAAGTGGATTTCGAGCTCGCGCGTGAAGTGAACAAGGAAGTCCGCGGCCGCGAGCAGAAACGCAAGGGACGTCGTCACCAGTAACCAGTCCGGGATTTCAGTGTAAATTGTAACAGTGAACGTATTGATTGTATGCACCGTCCTAATTTTCGCTCGCGCGATTGCGCAACTGTGGCTGGAATTTCTAAATCAACGGCATGTCAGGGCCCATGCCGGCGCAGTCCCGGACGCGTTCAAAGAAGTGGTGCCGCCGGAAACGTATGCGAAATCAGTCGAGTACACGCTGGCGAAAAGTGACTTTCATTGCCTCGAGTTGACGTGGGGGACGCTCGTTCTTGCCGTTGTTTTGTTCAGTGGAGTTCTTCCGTGGTTCTACGACGTTTTTCGCAATTCATTGGGCAACTCGATTTGGGTCGGCGCGGCCTTTGTCGTTGCGGTTTCAATTCTGCTGACCCTGCCGGACCTGCCGTTTGATTGGTATTCGCAGTTTCATTTAGAACAACAATTTGGATTCAACACGATGACCGCGAAAACATTTTGGGCCGATCGCATCAAAGGCTTGTTGCTCGGCGTCGCGCTCGGCTTTCCGCTCCTCTGGTTGATCTTCAAATTCGTTCTGTGGGTGCCGAATTGGTGGTGGTTATGGGCTTGGAGTTGCATGATGATTTTTCAATTGGTGCTGATGGTCGTCGCACCGATTCTTATCCTGCCGCTCTTTAACAAACTATCGCCTTTGCCGGAAGGACCGTTGCGCGACCAATTGCTCGCGCTGGGCACGCGCGTGGGTTTTCGCGCCAAAGACATTCAGGTGATGGACGGCAGCAAACGGTCGCGACATTCGAACGCGTTTTTCACCGGGTTCGGACATTTCCGCAAAATTGTTTTGTTCGACACGCTCGTGGAGCAATTGCAGCCGACGGAATTGGAGGCGGTGCTGGCGCACGAAATCGGCCATTACAAGAAGCGTCATATTCCCAAGACGATGGTTTGGTCCGCATTGGCGACGCTCGTTGGATTTTATTTGATCTCATTGCTCGCGAGGCAGGAATGGTTTTATTACCCGTTTGGATTTGCAACCGGCAGCGTCGTCCCGGCGTTTCTACTGTTCGGCTTGCTCGCCGGCGTGGTGACGTTCTGGCTATCGCCGGTCGGCCATCTCTTCTCGCGAAAATATGAATACGAAGCGGATGCCTACGCCGCTAAGGTGATGAACGAGGTGCGCTCGCTGATTGGCGCGTTGCGAAAATTAAACGAGAAAAATTTGAGCAATCTCGTGCCGCATCCCTTCTACAGCGCGTTTTACTATTCGCATCCAACGTTGCTAGAGAGAGAACGCGCGCTCACCGGAATCGAAGCGTAAGCGTTCGCGAAAACTACGAACCTTTACTAACAAGGTGTTTGAGCACCTTCGTCGCCGCCGCAGCGTCGATTAGCAGATGATCGTCGGACATGGTTAAACGAACCGGCGGAGTGAAAGGTCGAATGCCCAATTGTTGCGCGAGCAAACACGCCTGTTCGAAATCCGGTCCGGTGAGGTATTGCGGCAACGTAATCCATACCGGTCCGTCCACCCATTTTCGACAGCGCACTGTTCGTTCCAGTTGTGAAGAAAACGAGGCCGGCAGTGACGCGTCGCTGATCAGTTTTTCCAGTGCCGGCGCCGGCGTGAGCGCGAGGAGATGGCCATTGCGGATACCGTTTTGTTTGATTGCAGCCCGGACGGACGTCCAATCTTTCGACGGCGCTCGGTTCGTTTGCGACGGAGTGTTGCTGTCGGCCTTGGCGAATTTCAAACCTTCAAATGGCAACGCGCCAATTGTCCAGTTCGATTCGGAGCAGGCGGGATACGAATCCCGTTCACCGGCGAGCACCGCAGAACTAAGCGCCGCGCAATAGGCGACGGCTTCGGTGGCGCGGTCGGCCAGATCGAGCGATGCGCCGGCAGCGTCGTAGCCAATAATGCCAATGGCAATATCGCGATGGTCGCGCGCGTGTTGCGCCATCGCGTCGAGGCGATCTTTTTTGAAATCAATCGCGTTGTCGAGGAGGCGAACGCCTGTTGTGACAGTGTTATAGAGCAGCAACTCGTCGAGCGCGCCGGCCTGAACGTGACCGGCGAGGTTGACGTGGCCGCCGGGCCGGGCGGTCAATTGGACATCTTCACTCTCCGACGAGGCGTTGCGCGCGATGATGGCGGAAGAGCGGCCGCAAACGCGCAAAAGCTTTTCCGATGGCAAAAAGCGGAGCGTCGAAAGAGCTTCGTAAAATTCAATCGCGCGATTTTCTTTTTCCTCGCCTTCATTAAACGCCAGCGCCATGGCGACGCGCATCCAGAAATATTGCGGAGTTTCAACGCGACGCTCGCCGTCGCGTGCCAGGCAAACATCGGCCATCCATTCCAGTCCATCAACGGCAAGCAACTCATCACGCTCGAGTTTCAATGCACTCGCGAGATGTTCCAACTCGTAGCCGAGCAACTCGGGGGCGAGTTGATTATTGTGCACCGCATCCTGGATGGCATAGCTGAACCGCGCCTGGTGCAATGCCGGAAATTCTTTCGCCGGGCAAATTTCGGGAATGGTCTGGGAATAAATTTCTTTGAGCAACAGGCGCGAAGCGATTTTGCCACAGGCAGCACAGACATCACGACGCGCTTTGGCGGTCGCGACGAGAATATCTGTGATCTGCGCAGTCGCTGTGCCGTCGGCGATAAAACCTTTTACTTCGCGCAGCAACGCGTCGACGTCGCACCCCTCGAGTCCGGCAGCAGCCTCTGTTAGCCGATGCCGGATGCGTTCGGGGTCAAATTCTTCACGACGCCCATCGCGGCGAACCACATAAATCGTTTGCGGGACCTCGGTTTTCTCTTCGCGCGATTTTCGACGATCTTCGCGATAGAGAATATATCGGCGCGCTTCGGTCAAGTAGCCGTCGCACATCATTTGATTTTCGACCGAGTCTTGAATCCGTTCGACGTCGAGGTTCGCTCCCTTGCGTGCGTGATCAAGCAGCCATTGGGAAATTTTGTCGGCGAGACCACTAACGATTTCGTTCATTGCGCCTGTCATCGGTTCGTCCGCGGGAATGTTGCGAACGGCCTTGAACGCGCTTTCGATCGCCACGGCAATGCGTGCCCGGCTGAAAGGTTCGGTCGAACCATCGCGTTTGCGTACGAGCACTTTGTCGGAGGAAATCGCGGGTTTCGAGGTATCGGTAGAAGGCGATTTGGCGGCAGGCGGGGGGGCGCTTTGGACCGAGTCAAGCGCCAGCAAATCCGGTTGCCCGTCGACCTTCCTTTTCATTATAGACGCGGTAAGCCCACAAATGGTGTTACAAGGCCTGCCGCAGCCCTCCTAATAGTGTCCTCAACAAATCGTGTCAACGTATATTTTTGTCTACAATTTGCGGTTCCAAAATTCGACCAACTCCTGCCACCACTCGACTGGCTCAATTGGCAGATCATTGTGTCCGGCCGTTTTGACTTCCCATAATTTTTTCGGTCCCGAATAAGAGTCGTACAACGCGCGACCAAATTGTTCGGGAACAACCGTGTCGCGCCCGCCAACGATGACTGCAACAAGCCCGTGATACGAACTTAACAGCGAGGCAGACGGAAATTTATCTGGCAACAGCCACTTCGCCGGCAGAACGCGAATGTGATATTGCGCGACATCCGTCAAATTGTGATACGGCGCAATTAAGAGCACGCCCTTAACGAGATTCGGATACGTTCCGGCGAGATAACACGCCACGCCGGTCCCAAGAGATTCGCCGACAATGTAAATGGGTCCGCCTTTTTTCTTTTCAAGCAACGTCATCGCTCCGACCGCTGCTTTGAAAAAACTCGTCTGCGTCGGCGAACCCGGCCTTGCGCCATATCCGGGGTACTCCAGCAGATAGACATCGCACGGCGCGACCTTTTGCAAATTATCGAGATAATTGACGCGAAAGACCGCGCAACCGCCGTTGCCGTGCGTAATCAAAACGCGCGGCAGATTCGAATTCGTTTTTGACTCGAGCTTCCAACCGATAACCTCGCCGGTCTCGTCGCGCCACGGTTCATATCCAGCGCGCGCCGCCATAAATGTTGCCTGGTCGAGCGGAACATGGCTGGGAAAATAAAGCAGTTTGCGGGTAAACATCGAACAACCGAGCACCAACAACGCGACGACGCAACAAACGGTGATGCCGACCAATCTCCATCGCACTGAAGTTTTGCGCTTTATCACTCTGTCTAACAGACATTGCGCATCGGGGAAACGCTCAAAAAAACTCCCTTGTCAACACAACGTCAGCCGGATGATATTGGCCGCCTTATGACTAAAGCATTTTTGAAAACCGTAATCGCGGGGGCCGCTCTTTGGGCTGGAATGGAAGTTCGAGCGGTCGATATGTCAAAATCATATTTCGGCTTCGATGCTGGCCCGTCCTGGGTTCAGTCTGAGCAACTTAAAGACGTTGATGACAAAAAGGCGCACTTTTCGACGGGCGTCCGCGCCGACCTGATGTGGGGCGTGATGATGAACCAGAACATCGGTTTGCAATTGCAGACCGGCGTCATCTGGAATCGCATGAGTCGCGTTGGAACAATTACCACCAATCCGCCGCCACCTCCTCCTCCGCCCCCGCCGACTGAGTCTGGCGAAGCGTATGAATTCGGCCACGGCGATCTGTATCAAATTCCGCTGCTCCTCAACGTCGTCTACAAATTCTCACCGGAAAAAGCCTTTTCACCGTACATCGGCGCGGGCGCGGGCGGCGAACTGAGTCTTTTCGATGCGACCTTCCCGACCGCCCGTTTGAAAGACACCGACATCACATTCGCGTATCAAGCGTTTGCCGGCGTTCGATACCGGTTGAGCGACCGCGCTAATATTGGCCTTGGTTACAAATTCCTCGGAACGACCGACCAGGACTGGAAAGATAACGGCCTGCGCGTTCGACTGGATCATTTGTTCACGCACGCGGTCGTCGCCGCCTTCACGGTGCATTTCTAAGTCGTAGCGCGAATGAACGATGGCGAAATTGCAGCGTGGCATTACGCAACGCGCAAGCCGGTGCGTGTCACCTGGAAAAACGGCGTCGTAACCAAAATTGAAAACTTGAACAGCGGGAGCAGCAATGCTCCCGCTGATTCTTTATGGATCGCGCCGGCGCTCTTTGACGTGCAGGTCAATGGTTACGGCGCGGTCGATTTTCAACGAGACGACTTTACGTTGGATGATTTGCTGACGGCCTCGCGCAAGCTGCGCGAGCATGGATGCGGCAAATTTTTCCTGACGCTCATCACCGCCGATTGGAAACAACTCACGGCGCGGTTCAAGCGCGCTAAGGAATTTCACGCACAATCGCCGGAGTTGCGGGCGAGCGTGGCCGGTTGGCACATTGAGGGTCCGTTTCTGTCCGCTGCTCCCGGATTCCACGGCGCGCATGATCCGAAGCTGATGCTCGATCCGACCGTCGAAAAAGTGAACGAACTTTGCGACATCGCTGCCGGCGATCCGTTGCTTCTCACCGTGTCGCCAGAACGTAACGGTGCAATCGCCGCAATCAAACACGCCGTTTCACGCGGAGCCAAGGTGAGTCTAGGCCATACCAACGCTTCCGCAGATGTTTTAAAACAAGCGGTCGACGCCGGCGCGACCGGTTTCACCCATCTGGGCAACGGCTGCCCACGCGAACTCGATCGTCACGACAATATTTTGTGGCGTGTGTTCGAACGTCCTGAATTAACCGTCAGTTTGATTCCAGACAAAATCCACGTTTCGCCGGCTCTATTTCGTTTGGTCCATCGGACGTTGCCGAAAATCTTTTACACGACCGACGCCATGTCCGCCGCAGGGGCAGGTCCCGGTAAATTCAAACTCGGCGCGATGGAACTTGAAGTCGGGGAAGATCAAATTGTCCGGCAACCCGGAAAAACAAACTTTGCGGGCTCTGCATTGAGTCCGATCGATGGAGTATTTCGTGCAGCAGAAATGTTAGGCGTGCCATGGCAAGAAACGTGGAAACGCATGGCCGAAGCACCCGCACATTTCATGGGATTGAAAAACGAAATTGCGGCGAAGCAACCAGCAAACTTTTGTTTGCTGCACATGGCAGATCAGAAACTAGAGCGGTTGCACACGGTCACGCCGTTTACCACTCAATAACCGCCGCGCCCCACGTCAGTCCCGCTCCGAAAACCACCAGCAACACCAAATCCCCGCGCTGAATCCGCCCCGCTTGCACCGCTTCATCCAGTGCAATCGCCACGGAAGCCGCCGACGTGTTGCCATATCTGTCCAAATTAATAAACCGTTGTTCCGGTTTTGCGCCGAGCCGATCGGAAACCGCATCGATGATGCGCAGGTTCGCCTGGTGCGGGATGATGCATTTGATTTGCGTGATGTCGACTTCGCACCGGCGCAACGCTTCCGTAGCCGCGCTGCACATGGCGTTGACCGCGTTTTTGAAAGTTTCTTTGCCATCCATCCGCAAATAATGATTGCCCGCCGCGAGCGAATCGGGAGTAGGAGGCATCCGGCAACCGCCGCCCGGCAAACAGAGAAGGTCCGCTTTATTTCCGTCCGAACCCATGCACGCCGTCAACAAACCGTGCGAATCGGGGCGATTCTGTAAAATGGCCGCGCCCGCACCATCGCCAAACAACACGCACGTATTGCGATCTTTCCAATTAATAATCGACGAAAGCTTTTCGGCGCCAATGACCAGAATCGTGTCATACGTGCGCGACATGATGAATTGCTGTCCAATTTCCAGCGCAAAAATAAAACCAGAACAAGCCGCCTCGATATCGAACGCTGCCGCCCGGTAAGCTCCGAGCTTTTGTTGCACCAAACAAGCCGTGGAAGGGAAGGGCATGTCGGGAGTAATCGTCGCGACGATGATCAAATCGATTTGCGACGCCTCAAGCTGGGCGCGTTCCAAAGCGAGCTGCGCTGCCTTCGTTGCCATGTCGGACGTAAATTCGTCAGCGGCGGCGATGCGGCGTGCTTTGATGCCGGTGCGGCTGGTAATCCAGTCGTCCGTTGTGTCGACCATTTTCTCGAGGTCGGCATTGGTCAAAACTTTGGAGGGGACGTAGGACCCGACGGCGGCAATCGAACAGGTGCGTCCTTTGAACCCGTGCTCCGCGCGCGGGTTTTTGAAATCTCTTTCAGGCAGATTTGTCATGCAGGCTGCGGCTGTTTTGCTGATTCCACCCGCGCGTTTGCCGCTGCCACTTCGTCGCGGATGCTTTGGTTGATTTGATGGGCGACCGCGTTGCTTGTCACCCGGATTGCGTTCGTCATTGCTTTAGCTTTCGCAGAACCATGCACTTTCATAACAGTTCCGTTCAAACCTAGCAAGGGCGCACCTCCGGGCCCATCGGGGTCCATCCGACGCTTGATTGTGCGCAGGGCATTGGACGCGAGCATCGCGCCGAGCATGCGCTTGGGGTTCTTGGAAAGCTCATCCTTCAGCCAGCCGACCAGCCCGCGCGCAAAGCTTTCGATCGTTTTCAAAACAATATTGCCGATGAACCCATCGCAAACTACCACATCGACGCGGTTGTGAAACAAATCGTAACCTTCCACGTAACCAATAAAATTCATATTTGCCATCTGGCAAAGCTTATACGCCCCTTGCGTCAACTCCGTGCCTTTATTGGTCTCCGTCCCATTGGAAAGAATACCGACGCGCGGATTTTTATAACCCAGCACCTGTTGCGAATAAATTTTGCCCATGACCGCAAAGTGCAGGAGATGGTGCGGTTTACATTCAACGCTCGCACCGGAATCGATCAGCACAAATTCGTTTTCGGGAGCCGGGATGACAGTCGCGATAGCGGGCCGATCAATACCGGGAATCTGCCGCAAACGAATGGTCGACGCAGCGACGATACCGCCCGTATTGCCCGTAGAAATGATCGCGTCCGCCTTTCCGTCCTTAACCAATTCGACCGCGCGGAGAATCGAGGAATCTTTTTTGCGGCGCAAACCTTCCACCGGTTTGTCGTCCATTTCGAGGACTTCGCTGGCATGGACAATTTGCACGCGGCGATCGCGCAACCCGGTATTCCTGATCGCCGTCTGGATGTCATCCTGGCGGCCGACCAGAAAAAGGTCCGTAATGTGAGCGCTGGTCTCCAAAGCGAGCCGCACTCCATCAATTAAAACCTCCGGTCCGTGGTCGCCCCCCATCACATCCACAACAATTCGCATATTCGTATTCTGTAGGAGCCAAGGCGCTTGCCCCGTTTACGGCGGACGATATTTTCACTGCTCTCCGCGCAATCGGCTCCCCGGTCATGTAAGCAGAGAGTCGTTATCTCGTCTCCTACAATAAATAAAATAAAAAGAGCGCAGGAAAGTTGACGGCTCTCCGCGCTCTCGGCAAATCAAATTTTTAACCTAAACAAAGCAGGGCAATCGCGCTGCGCTGTCCGCTGGCTATGCCGTCGCTTCGACGGTGATCACTTGCCGGCCTTTGTAATAGCCGCATGCCGGACAAACCCGGTGCGGGATGGCCGGGGCGGCACACTGTGGGCAGGTGCTCAATTGCGGCAGGGTCATCGTGGAATTGTAGGCACGGCGCATACGTTGGCGGCTGTGCGAGGGCTTGCGTTTTGGGACTCCCATAAAATTTTCGTTTAAAACTTCAGTTTATTCAATGCCGACCAAGCCGACGCATCTTGCGCCTTCTTCTGATCGTGGTGCGCGGGCAACCCAGCGCATTTCTCGCTACACAACGGGTGTTGCGGAAAGTTGAGGAGAATATCTTCACGCATGTAAGGCGTCAAGTCTACCAAATCATTTTCTATCAAGGCCTTTTCCTCGCCTTCCAACGGTATCAAAGCCGCCCAATCCTCGAGCAGGACCTTGGTTTCAAACGGTTTAAGACACCGCGCGCACTCGCATTGCAACGTCAGTTCCAGCCGTCCTTGCGCCAAAATGTCACCGCCGTTCTTCTGGATTTCGACCTCATACGCCAGCGGCTTGCGCACCTGCACCAACGGATCGCTGTTCTCCAATTGCAGCTCTTCGGGAGAAAGTTCGCCCTCCAGATGCAGATCGTTTTCTTCCAAATGTCGAATGTTGAATTTAACAGCCATAAATAATTGTAAACTCGAAATGCCCAAACTCGAAATTTGAAACACATCAGTTTCTCAAAATGGAGCGTTTCGAATTCGAACCTATTTCTTTGCCGTTCCGAATTTGCGTTCGAGAGCTTCTTGAACAT
>JAICXV010000512.1 GCA_025934545.1 Verrucomicrobiia bacterium | reverse complement strand
TTTTTAAAATTTTGGAAGCAGTCGCGCGATCCGTTGTTTCTGCTGTTCAGCGTTGCCTTTGGTTTGCTTGGCACGGAAAGAATTGTAGCTGTTCTGATAAAGTCACCAAATGACAATGAAGTGTACTTAATCCGGTTGGCGGCCTTCGTTCTGATTCTTATCGCGATCATTCAAAAGAACCGGTTGAAGCGACTGTAAACAAATCTGCAAACGTTACGTCGTCCACGATGGAAAGGTGAATGTTGGCTACGGGCGGCGGTGCTGAATCGAGCTTGAATCTGGTTTTGAACTTTGGTTGGCGGAGTGGCATAATCGACGCATCACCGTGAGATCGCCAGTCGTCATTGTCAGTTCTCTTCTTTGCAATTTGTTACTGTTGGGGTTGGTTTTGTATTTGGGCACGAACAGAAGGGCTGCCTCCCCGATCACTGAATTTCAGAGCACGCCTTCCGCTGTCGTGCGCACAACCACGAAAA
The DNA here is from genome assembly GCA_025934545.1 of Verrucomicrobiia bacterium. Taxonomy (GTDB): domain Bacteria; phylum Verrucomicrobiota; class Verrucomicrobiia; order Limisphaerales; family Palsa-1400; genus JAICXV01. The sequence continues at coordinate 2,760 of JAICXV010000512.1, read as the reverse complement.
CCAATGTTGTTATCAAGCCGTTCAATTGGCAGCAGGTCGAGTCGGAGGATTACAAGACGTTTATTGCGAACCTGCGTTCGATCGGTTGTCCCGAGGAAACGATTCGCGACATTGTCATTGCCGATGTGAACAAGCTTTTTGCCGCGCGCGAGCGGGCGGTGTCGGGGGCGGATGATTGGAAATTTTGGCGTGCGAATGGTCCGTTGCCGGCAAGTATCAGCAAGGAACGCGAAGCGCAATTGGCAGCCTTGCACGAACAGAAGCGGGCGGTGATCCGCGCATTGCTCGGAATCGAACTGGACGAAGAACTGGCCAAATACAACGAAGACGCGAAAGAGAATTCGCACCTGGAGTTTTTGTCAGCGCAAAAACGCGCGCAAATCCAAGCAATCCAAAATCGGTTCAATGAAGCGCAACAGCGAGCTTACTCGGAGGCGGAACGGCAGGGAGTGGACTGGAAGCTATTGAAAGCGGCGTTCGACCAGCGGGAAGCGGAGTTGGCGCAGGTGCTTTCGCCTGACGAGTTGCGCGAGTATCAATTGCGCAAGGATGAAACGGCGGACAATTTGCGGCGCAACCTCATCGGGTTCCAGCCGACTGAAGCCGAGTTTCGGTCATTGTTCCAATTGTTGAAGGCGCACGACGACAAGTTCAGTTATGCCGATCCGAGCGATAATTCGCTTCCGGACCAAAAGTCGAAGGACCAGGCGGCGACGGAGGAACAAATCAAGAGTTTGTTGGGCGACACGCGCTACGCGGAGTATCGACGAGCGACTAACCCGCAATATCAGCAGTTGTATCAATTGACGCAGCAGTTCGATTTGCCGGCGGAGACGGCGGCGGCGATTTTCGATCGACAACAGCAGATGCAGAATGAACTCAAGCAGTATTCATCGCTGAGCCCGGATCAACAACAGCAGCAATTGACGCGGATGCAACAGGAGATGGAATCGCTGCTACGAGATAAGTTGGGGGACAAAGCGTATGCAGCGGCGCAGGCGGCAGGGGTTGAGCATTGGCTGGGGAATTGAAGGAATTGCGACGAGGACGGGTTGCTGTTATACAACCCGTTATTCGGATGGAAGCTGATATGAAAAACAAACTGCCAAATTTCAGGAACAAGCTTGTAACACTAGGATTCTCAGCAAATAGCGATGGCTCAGCGTTGTTTGATCCGCGCTGGGAGATTCAGGGTGGGCGCTTGTTCTTGATAGGGACGCAACCAAAAGGTGGCTCGACGAATGATTGGTGCGCAGGGATAGAGGCAGCGATCGCTTGGGATCAGGTAACGGATTATTTGGTTTTCGATTCTCCGGAGCACTACCGAAAGAGATTGGCCATTTTCGAAAAGAAGAAAAGCAATAGGTGATGTCGCATCTTGAACTTTGCACGCATCTGGTTTCACCGTTGCGCCAGCCGACCGTCCGGATTACGGCGTCTGTTTCTTGATCAACGCGGCGTTGGTCACAGTGCCCGAGTCCGATTGTCGATGGCGCGAAACGGATAGAACCAAATAGGCGGCGAGGTTGTTGACTTCGGCGTCCGTCAGCGGTCCGCCATGGCTCTTGGCGAATGCGGGCATCATCGATCCCGCTCGCCCGCCATCGCTGATCCATACCTTCCAATAATCAAAGTCGGTGTCCTTCGCTGCCGTGACTGCTTGCAGATCCGGCACGCCGCTCGCGCGATTCGGTGAATCGTGGCAGATGCCGCAATCGGCGGCGTAAAGTGGCTGTCCCGATTTGCCGATGCCTTTGTCAACGTGGCAGGCAGCGCAGTTCTCATCCTCCGTTGCGCCACGATGGAAAATCGACTGGCGATCTTTCATCGCTTTTTCGGCATTGGCCTTGCGTTGCGATTCGCTCATGGCCACGGCCGGATTGTTCACTTTGACCGTGAGCATACGGATGCCAACGGAGGTGAAAACGGTGACTTCTTTTTGGATCAAACCGGGCGGTTTGCCCGCGAGATTGACGGTGACTTTGATTGCACCGTAGTCGGCAGGTTTCAGGTGCCATGGTTGTGCGGGCAACTTCGCCACGGTGCAACCGCAACTGGTCGCAGTGCGGTCGATAACGATTTCGTTGGTCCAAACGTTGGTCAGATTGAAGACGAATGGCGCTTCCGCTGCGCCTGGTTTGGCATCGAAGGTTTTCGTTTCGGAATCGAACATCAGCGTCGGCGTCGTAATGACCGCCCGGCGGAGTGTGCCGCCATTCGGTGAGGATACCGGGCGACGGACGAAGGTCGGCCGGCCAGATGGCGTTGTTTGTGCGACAGCAACCGTCGCTAATGAAAGCAACGCGAGAACGAGAATCGGTCGAAATTTCTGCATAAGGGGCGGAATGAGATTACCTGAGGAATGTGCGGCACACAATTTGGAAAACGATTCACATGCGCCGTCCCGGAAGGGGCGGCGGGTCGTTGGAATTAGCAAACATCCGTTGTCCCTTCAGGACAAACTCGTCTTGGCGATTAACCCGGCACGTTGTGCCGGGCTACCTTCCGACCGTCGCTTCGCGACTCCGCGCGCTCCTATATTCAATGCTTCGGTTCGGATCGTATTGTTTCTTCTGACCGATTTGTTGCCGTTTCTTGGACTGTTGCGCCGACTGGCGGTGAGTTGGCGAAGGTCAGCTTGCAGTCCTCTTTCCTCAGAACCCAATTCTGTCCCTGCTTTACCAACGCGACTGTTCCTTCAAAAGAATGTTTCGTCGCGTTGTTCTGGTAGGTCACGGTGTAATGGGCTTCGAATTGACG
>JAICXV010000317.1 GCA_025934545.1 Verrucomicrobiia bacterium | reverse complement strand
GCGCTCGCACGGGCTGGAGCAGGTGGCCGCTCAAAGCGAAGCCTGGATGAAAGCGGTCGGTCTGAAATAGGCCGGACTATTCGCGGTAAGCGCTGCCGGTTTGGTAAAGTTGAAGATGCGCCTTGATGTCGGTCGCAAGATTCGTCTGCCCTGAAGACGACGCGATTTGGAGCGCGCTTTCCGCGGTTCGAACAGCATCCGGAAAACGACCGGCCTCCGCGTAGGCAGCCGCGAGCGTATCCAAAAACCCCGCGTCGCGATTTTTCGTTAGCGCGACTGCTTGTTCGGCGAGCCGCACGGCTTCGCGTCCATCTCGGAAATTCGCGTTCGGTTGTGTCGCCAGCATCCAGGCCAGGCTGTTGAGAGCAATCGGCCAATCAGGTCTCAGTTGAATTGCGGTTTTCAAATGCGACAGCGCGCCATCGTAGTCGTGTTTGGCGGCGAGCAAGTTCGACAGTTCATAATGTGCTTCGGGCATGTCGGGGTTCAATTGCATCGCCGCAATAAAATGTTCAACCGCTTCGTCGCGTTTATTTTGCCGCATCAAGACATCGGCGAGGTTCATGTGCGTTAACGGCAAGTCCGCGTCCACGCGCAATGCCGCTTCGAATTGCGCCTTTGCTTCATCGAATTTTCCCATCTCGGCGTAAATGCGACCGAGGTGCGTGATCGCTTTGATGTTGTCCGGATTGCCGCGAATGGCTTCGAGGAAGTGTGGAATGGATTCGACTTTCTTATTTTTAGATTCGAGGGCGAGCGCCATGAAATATTCGCCGCTGACGTTGTCTTTGGTGAGCGCAAGCGTGCGCGCAAAGAGCGCTTCGGAATCTCGCCAGTAACTTAGTTGCTGCGCCGTGAGCACGGCTGCGACAACCGCAGCAACAGTCATCACGATCAAAGCCGGCTCGAACGCGAATTCGCACAACCCGTAAACGAGCGCAATGAATAAACCGATGTGCGGCAGATACGCGTAACGGTCGGCCATCGATTGCGCGCCGACCTGCGCCAGGCCAATCACCGGCACGAGCATGCCCACAAACCAAAACCAACCGACAAAAATGTAGGGGCGCTTGCGAACGAACCACAGCGCCAGCGCGGTCAATGCGCCGACCAACAAAACGGAGCCGGCGATTTGCCAAGGTTGCCACGATTCATACGGATAATAAGCGCACAGGTTAACCGGAATGAACGTCTTACTGAGATAACGCGCGTAAGAGACAACGACGTTGGCCAGTCGGTCGCTCACAGGGAAATTCTGCAAGGCGACGACCGAACCGGAGCGCTTTTGCGAAATGAAAGTCACCGCGCTGACGGCTCCGCACAAAACGAAGAATGGAATCTTTTCAACAAGCAGCGCTGAAAGACTGGTTATTTTCGAAACGCGGCGCAGCGGCCAATAATCGAGAAGCAACAACACGAACGGCAACGTGACGAGCATTGGTTTCGCGAGCAAACCGAGTGCAAAAAGAACCAGCGCGACAACGTAGACGCCGATGGCGCGGGATTTGTTTTGCCGCAAACGCGCGTATCGCACATACGCCATTAGCGTGAGTAGAAAGAAAAAAGCGCTGAGGACGTCTTTGCGTTCAGAGACCCAGCCGACAGATTCCGCGCGCAACGGATGAAGGCTGAACAGAGCTGCGACCACGGCGCAAAGCCATACGCGGCCGGTTGGATCGGCGCGAAAGCGCTCGTTGTCGCGCAAAAGACTGAGCAAAAGCCAAAAGAGCAGCACGGTATTCGCGGCGTGAAAAGCGACGTTGCCCAAATGATGCGCGCCAGCGTTCTGGCCAAATAAAGTGCAGTCGAGCGCGTGCGACATCATGGCGAGGGGATGCCAGTTAGCGGCGACAGTGTGGGTGAAACTCCATTTGACCGTCGCCCAGCTCAACCCCGATTTGATCTGTGGATTGTCAGTGACGTATTCGCCGTCATCAATGACCGCGAAATCAAAATGACGAACCTGGCCAAACACCAAACCTACTGCCAATAACAGCAGGGCCGAGACGGCGATTGTGTAAAGCCGAGTTTTCTTTTCCGCCTTCGCCGGCGCAGCGTGGCCGGCGGGACTTTTTCGTTGCGACACTGTGGCGTTGGGATTCATCACTAGCGATACGCGTGGTGCGCTTCGTAAAGTCGCCGCCCCGATTCGATTTCAACAACGAGATTCGTGTCGCCGCTCGATTCGGATAACGTGCTGACGACGGGCGAACTACTGCGTCGCCGTCGCGGGCGCGGTTGGAGGCGCATAGTTTGCGCCGTAAATCTGAAATACGCGGAAAAGGGGACCGCGTTCGATGTTGGAACCCAACTGTCCGTTATAAGCCATATTAAGCGCTTCAGTTGCGGCCTGCAGCGCCTGGTCGCGATATTGTCCAGGCGCCATTTGTTCGAGATTTTTGGCGAGCTCAGCGACTTCGTTCGGCTCGGCGGTGGTTTGCAACACATGCGCCATCGCGCCTTCGGCTTCCGGTCCGCCAATTTGTTTCAACGTGTCCACCATCGCGTGCCGCAACGAATTGTATCCTAGTTCCTCGGCGCCTTTCACGTCTCCATAATTAGAATCGAGATTTTTATCGAGGTAGTCTTGAATGGCGGGCACGGACGCTGGGCCTTGCCGGATCAACTCGGTCAAATCGGCCTTAAACTTCTCCGCCTGTTCGTGCGTGACTTCGTTCGTCAAGCTGGCGATCGAAACAATTTCAGAAACGACCTGTTTTGGCGTGGCCTCTTTTGGCGCTTCCGAATCGCCCGGCCCGGTCGTACCGATGATTTTTGGTTTCTCCGAGTCGGCGCCGGGAGTCGAAACGTCGGCAACTTGCCCCGGCGTTTTCTTCGCTCCGTCACCTGACGAGCGCGCCGGCGAACCCGAATTAAATACGGCGATGGCAACGAGCAATGCCGCGACGCCGAGCACGCCCAACAAAATTGCGCCTTTGGCGGACGAACCGCTTTTGGCTCCATTATCCCGCTGCTTCCCGGATTGAGATGATTTTCCGTTCATAAATATGGTGTTGGGAGATAACACCACCATTTTGCAAAAAGCCCAAAGAAAATCCAGAAATTTCAGCAAAAGGCGGTTTTAGGCGGTTTTGGATGGCTTGATTCCTGCGGCTCTTAAACCTGAGAAGCGCGCGCTTGTAACTTTACATCGCGGCGAATTTCATGTACCTCTTCGTTGAATTCGGGGTGCAACCAATGAAAATTAACTATGAACCGAATAACTCGCCTGTTGTCCGTCCGTTTAGCCGCCATTTGCGTCGCGATTGTTGTAATCGCCGAGCAATCCAGCGCGGTGACCTTCAGCGTCACGCCTGGGAACACCAGTAACAGCTACACCGGCTTTATCACGTTACAAGTCGGCGGATTGTCCGCTGGAGAAGCGGTGACGATCAGCAAGTATCTGGATTTGAATACTAACGGCGCGGTCGACCCGTCGGATTTTTTCGTGCAACAATTCCAAGTACAAGACGGCCAGGGGCCGACGTTAATCGGCGGCGCGACGAACTCGAATGTGCCGTACGACTTGAATGCGGCCAGCGGCGCGATCACGGTCAGCACCCCGATGATTGGCGAAGGAATGATCCACCGGTTCGCCGGTCAGTTCTTCTATGTTTTGTCGAGTCCGAGCAATCATTTTGCGTCCATCACGAATTCGTTCGTCGTTAACAATCCCGCCACCGGCCAAACGATTACCGGAACCGTATTGAGTAATTCGACCGCCGTTCCTTTCGCAGCCGTGCTCGTATCGCAGACGGTATCGGGGAGCGGAGATTTTAATCCCGTTACCGGCACAGTCGCTAACAGCGCGGGCGTGTATTCCATCAATGTTCCGCCGGGGTTTTTTCAGCTTGTTCCGTTGCAACCGGGTTATGTCGGCGTTCCGACGAATCCATTTAATGTGGCGCCTTCCTCAACTGTAAACAGCAACCTGGCTTTGGTTGGAACGGCGACCACTGTGTCGGGGCGAATGTTCGATGCTGCCAATTCGAGCATTCCGTTGCCGGGAATTTTGATCGCGGCGCAGGGCAACGGCTTCGGCGGGACGACGTCCGACAGCAACGGAAATTTTAGCGTGTCGGTTACGACCGGCAGTCAATGGAAGATCAGCGGTGACGAGGCCTCGTGGACATTTCTTGGCTATGTTCGCTCCAACAATAATCTGAAGATAAATATTTCCGGAAACGTCTCTGGCCTGCAGCTCGGTTATCCAAAAGCAAACGCGCTCGCTTACGGTCGCGTGGTCGATGCCAATAACAATCCGTTGCCGAACGTTAAGCTGTTTGGTCAAAACGATAATGGCAGCGGCGCTTTTCAGGGGGACGCCACGACGGATGCGAATGGCAATTATTCCATGGCGTTGATGGCTGGGAATTGGGATGTGGAAGTCGACAGCGGGTCGACTGCCGTGAACTAT
>JAICXV010000770.1 GCA_025934545.1 Verrucomicrobiia bacterium | reverse complement strand
TGCACCCCGTTCGGTGCGCGGATTATCGAGGCGAAAATTATCGGCGAAGGTTAGCAGTTGTTTCATCGAGCGGCGCGCGTCTTCAAATTGGCCAACTCGATAGTAGCCGAGAATCATGCGCGCTTCGCAGGTCGACCAATGGCCGCCATTGACCCAAGTTCCGTAGGTCCACAGACCTTCCGGTTTTTCATACATGTCGTCATATGTCGGATAATTCGGCAGGATGAATTTATGCGGGCGCAATTGCGGAATGCTGGCAATCTTGTTGTAAATTTTCGTTGCTTGCGCATCGGCGACAACGCGAAAGGCGATGGCGTCGTGGTTCGGAGACGTTTCGATATAGCCATGCGCCTTGGCGCCGAACACGCCGTGTTTCACGCCATCAGGATCGAGCGAGCGGATGAAATAGCCATCGATGGTCAGCAGCTGGCGAAGCGCTTTTTTGGCGGAATCGCGGCGTGACGCATACAACTTTGCTTTTTCGAAATTGCCGCCCAACTTTTCCAATTCAATAACGCGATCCAACGCAGCGATGTAATTAATGGAAAGGCCGGTAAGGTCGGCTTTGCCGTAAGTGCCATCTGGTTTTTTCCAACCGGCGTAGCTCGGCGCGAGAAGATTTCCGGCGGGACCAGCGAGGAACAAGTTGTTGGTATCGCGGCGCGTTTCGATGAAGTTCACGCTGCGTTCGAGTTTGGGCAGATACGTGGCCAGCGCGTTGGTGTCGCGGCTGATGAGCAGCAACTCGGCCTGCATGACGACACCGGCGGCGGTAAATTCCATCGCCCAATCGTGAATGTCGATGCGACCGTCGCCCTGCCAATAAACAATCCGGCCCGGAAGCGCCGCGTCACAGAGGCAGCCGTCAGGCGCAACAATGGGACCGTTGCGTTTGTCGCTACTGCGCTGACCGTCACCCATCTGGTCGAACCAAAGGTCTTGCGCATTTTGGAGGAAGGTCAAATACGGTTCCTGCAAAAAAGGCAGCGCGGCGTAAGTCGTGCCGTAGCTGTTTTGAATCCACCACGCGTTCCATGTTTCGCCTTCGACGAAACCGTTCCAGTTCGTCGTGTAGAGCATAGTGATGTTCTGATACTGCGCATCGGGCGAAAACATGCGGCGGCTGATGTCGAGCAAGCGGAGGTATTCGGTATCGCCGCGGCCACAGTAATATTGGCCTTCAAAGGACGGCTGTGCTTTGCACGCGAAAAGCGCGAGGAACATCAGGCCAATTGCCAGCCGGCGGTAGAGCGGACCGACAATCTGCGTTATGATTTTCATTCCTGCATCGAATTGGTTAGCTGACCTTTGTTCAAATAGAGCGTGCGGCTGGCGCGATGCGACGCGTGCGGATCGTGTGTGACCATGATGATGGTTTTGCCCTGCTCGCGATTGAGCTCCTGCAATAAAGACAAAATTTCATCGCCGGATTTGCGGTCGAGATCGCCGGTCGGTTCGTCGCATAGGAGAATGGTCGGATCCGCAGCGATGGCGCGAGCGATGCCGACGCGTTGTTGTTCGCCGCCGGAAAGTTGCCGAGGGAAATGTTGCATGCGATGGCCGAGACCAACGATGTTCAACGCGGTTTCAACATGGCGTTTGCGTTCCGCTTTGTTAAGCGGCGTGAGCAAGAGTGGCAACTCGACGTTTCGCGCAGCGGTCAGCGCAG
>JAICXV010000189.1 GCA_025934545.1 Verrucomicrobiia bacterium | reverse complement strand
CCGCAAACCAACTCTTCGGAAATTCCTTAGCGCAATCCGTCATATACTTCCCACCAAATACCCCCATCTTCAACATCTCCGCCGGCGTCAGCTCCGGTTTAAACTCCGGATGAAAATTCCGCCCGACCGGCTCCGTGCAGAAATAGACATAATCCTTCTGCATCTTGTCGTTCACGACCACTTTACGCCTTTCCATGAGACGAACTTTCGACACCGCCGTGCAAACGCAAGCCAATTAAAATGCAGCTCAACGAAAAAAAAGGTTCTATTTCGTCATGATTGTAGGTAAAACTCTTACAGTCCAAATACCTATGTCCATGCCCGCGGTTGTCATCACTTCGATGCCACCCCGCACCCAAGCCTACTTTGATTGGCTAATAACTGGGTTGGGGCTTCTGCAGGAGGCAGGCCGGGCGACATTGCGATTTGAAGACCGTTGGTGGAACAAGGCGTTGCGCGCGCACCCGAAAGTAATGAGCGCGGCGTGGCGGATGGGGGATGATTTTGTGGAGTTTGTTTCGCCAATGGACGCGGTTTGTTTGACGGGCCGTGTGGAGGTGGCTGACAAGGCGGTCAGTTTCGCAATGGACGTAGCGGATGCGCCGTTCAATTTCGCGCTTGGGCATTTGGAAGCAGCGGACCTGTACTTTAAGTGCCAGTGCCCGAAGAGCTTCGATCCCGAAGGCTACCCGCTGAACCGGCATGTGCGAATTCCATATCATCCGGAAGTGTTCCGGTTGGAACATAAAATTCGCGCGGGGATGCTTGGCAGGCCTTTAGCTGTAGGGACGGACCTGAAAAAGAATTTACGGGTGTTGCGGCAATGGGAAGCAGCGGCGAATCCGAAGAAAGACATAAGAATTTTTGCATCGTTCGCGCATGACCGTGGGGTCAAGCCGAGGACGTCGAAGGATCGATTGCCATCGGCGTTTAATTATGAGAGCGAAAACTCGCTGATTAAACGTTGGGGAAACCAGATTCATCATCCGAATCTGAAACGGGAAAGAGTCGTCGAGATGTTGCGCGGCATGGGGAAATCGGATGTGAACGCGCGAATTTGGAAGACGGAGAATCCAGCAGTGGCTGGACCGATGCTGAAGGACGATGAGTATCGCGAAATAGTGGGGCGGTCGGCAGTAGTGGTGAACGTGTCGGGATTGCGGCGGAGTTTGCCGTTTCGGTTTATGGACGCGTTCATATGCGGCGCGGCGGTTGCGACCGATACCATCGGCACGCGTTGGCCGCAGCCTTGGGAACAGGGCGTGGAAGTTTTTGAGATTGGCGATTTGGGATATGAATTGGACGAAGAAGTGGATTGGAAAGCGGTAAAAAAACATTTTCAGGAGATTTATGAATGGGCGGGAAAGAACGGCAGCCAATACAAAGTCGTCCAGGACTTGTATCGGAAAAAGTGGGCGCCGCAGGTTTATGCGGGATACCTGGTGGATGAGTGTTTGAGGGCGATGGACGGTTAGTGAGAGCAGCAAAAAAGCAGTTGAGCAGTAAAGCATTCGCAGTATGACAAAACCGAAGCCTGTTGCGGTGGTGACCACCACACAAGCGCCAACCAAATCGATTCACGGCTTGTTGGAGACGTTGCGTCCCGACGGTTGTCCGTTGCTGATTATTGGCGACGAGAAAGGGCCGACATCGTACGATATCGAGGGAGCGGAACTTTTTACTTTAAAACAACAATTGCACCTGCCGTTTACTTTGGCGGGATTGTTGTCCTTCGGCCATTACACACGCAAAAATTTGGGTTACCTGGTGGCGATGGAACGCGGCGCGACGTGCATCTACGAAACGGACGATGACAATGCGCCTTTGCCCAACTGGACCTGGCGGACACAACGGTGTTGCGCTCGCAAAGTGCCGCGGACCGGATGGATTAACGCTTATCGTTCATTCTCGGACGAGCATATCTGGCCGCGCGGTTTTCCGCTGGAGCTTTGCCATATTTCGCTGACGCATAACAGTATCGCGAAAGATGTCTTTGAAGTGGATTCGCCGGTGCAACAAGGTTTGGCGAACGGGTCGCCGGACGTGGATGCGTTGTGGCGGTTGATGATGGACAAGACGATTGCGTTTCGTGAATCGTCGAGTTTGTTTTTGCCGAAGGGCGCATGGTGTCCATTCAACAGCCAGAGCACATGGTGGTTCCCGGCGGCGTATCCGTTGATGTATTTGCCGAGTAACTGCACGTTTCGCATGACGGACATCTGGCGCAGTTTCGTGGCGCAGCGATGTCTGTGGGAATTGGGCACAGGTGTGACTTTTCACGGGCCTGAAGTGGTGCAGGCACGCAACAGCCATGATTTGATGCGCAATTTCGAGGATGAAATCAGCGGTTATCTGAAGAACACGCAGATTGCCCGATGGCTCGACGAAGCGCCGCTCAAGAGCGGGTCGCAGGCAGTGTCGCGCAACATGTTGATTTGTTACGAACTTCTCGTGGCGCGCGGAGTTTTTCCGGAGAAGGAATTGGATTTGGTGCGAGCCTGGATCGCCGACGTGAAGAACTTGCAGGAAGCTTGACCGATTGAGCCTGAGGTGACCGAGCTGCCGCGACCGTTGTCACAGTTTTATCCCCTCAAAAATGAAAGCAGCGCGATGAGAGCATCGCGCTGCCTGCGTTGCTAAAAATTGGCGGACGGTTTAGGCCGCTTTGATGGAATTCAGACGAACGGTCAGGCGCGATTTTTTGCGGCTGGCGTTGGAGGCGTGAATGACACCGCGTTTGGCGGCTTTGTCGAGGGCCGAAGACAGTGACTTCAAGGCCGTCGCGGCGTCCGATTTCTTCCCGGCGGCAACGTAGGCGGCGTAGTTTTTCTCCAAAGTGTGCAGGCGCGATTTGACGCCATGATTGCGCAACTGTTTGCGCGCGCTGTTGCGCATGCGCCGTTCGGCTGATTTCGTGTTAGGCATATAAAATTTTAGGAACGGTTAAGCTATCCAAAGGGATTGATTTGTCAACGCCGGGACGACGCGATTTATAGCATCTTTCGAGGGGACAAAAGCTGGCGGCTCATCGCCGCCGGTGCGCTATCCCAGTGGCCAAAGCGGTCGCGAGGCAGTTTGGTGCCCTCTGGATAGACGAGATAAACGGTATGGTGCGAGGTCGACCAGGCATGCTCGACGTCCGCGCGTTTGTAAATATGGCGGACGTGCTGACCTTTTTTCAGATTGGTCGCGGGATCATTGATGACGACATCGCCATTTTCGGTGAAGCCGATACAGACGGTGAGGTGGCCGTAGCCGGTGGCATTGCGGCCCGGAGCAAGAAGGTTGTAAGGCGCGGAAATGATTACGGGCAGTCCGGCTACGATCCAATCTTCCAATTCGGAAATGTCGCTGAAGCGCGTGACATAGGCGCGCATGCCGGGAAATTTGCCGGCGAAGGCCGTGTTGAACGGCCAGTTGCCGGTCCCGCCGAAATTCGGGTCGTAAATCGATTCAGCGACTTCCGGCACGTCGAGAAACATTTCCGGCCGGTTGAGGCGTTTGCTCCAAGTGCCGAGAACCATGCTCAGCGAAGTCGGGCTGCACCATCCCTTTTCCTGCGGATAGGAATTTTGGGAAAGTTCGCGGACGTCGAGAATTTTTCCCCAGGCGGCGCGGTTTGGCGCGAGCGGAGCAACCTTCACGGTTTTGTCGAGAAATGAGAGCCCGAGAAATTTGAGCTTTGGTTCAGGTTGACCTGGCGTGGTGTTCAAAGTGATCGAGACGACGACGCCTGCGGCTTTTTGTTTGAGCACAAGCGTGTCGGCATGGACGTCGCCATCGGCATCTTTTTGGTCGCGGACGCTTGTGCGTTCGTGCGCATCCTCCGACCAGATGCCCATGGTGTAGAATTTTGTTTTGTGACCCGGTTGCAGGGCCTGGACCTCGAGGCGCAACGACGTTCCGGACGGAGCGGTGGCGTTCCATGACAGGACGAATTCGTTCCAGAAAACTGGGGTTTTGATCGGCCGCGAGGTGAGCGTGACGGAGTTGCCGTTGATAGAACGGGTGAAGTTCGAAAAGTTCGTGATGCCAAGAAAGCGAGTTTGATCAGAAGGAGTTGCCGAAAACGCGAGCGCGGCCGAAACCGCGAACAGCCAAACGCCAATCAGACGACGGAACGAATGCATGTCATATTGTGCCTAACAGTAAGGGGATAGTGCGATATTTTTTTGAGCTGTCAGCAAGTAACCCGACGGTTGTGAGGTTCGTCTAATTTGGAGCACTTATGAAAACAAAATTTCTTCCAGTTTTGGCACTTTTGTTGGGCCTGTCCACCATTGCGACTGTGGCCGCCGAACCCGCGATTAAAGAAGAAAAAAAGGCGGCGATCGAACATCGGCACAAGGCGAAGAACGAGGTGTTGAACGTCGCGCCAGATGTGAAGATTCGGGTCGGCGACAATAAGAACGCGGCCTTGTCGGATTTGAAAGTCGGGACGGTTGTGCACATTGCCTATACCGAAGCGGATGGCGTCCGCCTCGCCCATCATATTGCGGATGTTTTGCCAACAGCTGCGGAAGTGAAAAACGGCGCGGGACCAAAGCCGCGCAAAGGCGAAAAACACATGCACGCTGTTTTGGAATCGGTGGATAGCGGTACAAAAACCATTACTGTCCGGACGGAACGGCGGAAATAATAATTTGCCGCGATTGGACGTTGCTATTATTCCGGCAGGTATTGGATGCGGTCGACCCAATCTAAATCTTTTTGGTGGTTCCAAAAGGAAACGAGCAATCTTGATTGCTTGCCATAATCCAACTGAGCAACGGAGCGCCTGAACAGAATTAGGCCGGCATGCCCCAAATCTTCACGGGTTAATTGAGCCGCATGCATTGGCAACGTGCGACGGTCAAAACTAACAAGGATCAACTGATGTTCGCGCAACACCGACAGCAAAACTGGATCGGGCGACATGCGGTAACGGCCATTCTGCCAGTCAGCAATGTGCGCGATGGGAAACGAGGAATGGAGTCGAAGGCAGGCTTTGACAAACGCGTGCGACGTGTTGGCGTCAGCCAGCAGTCGAATCACTCGCTGACCTCCGCGGCGCGCGCAGCGGCGATTTCGGATGGAAACGCTTTAGCGTATGCAAGTGCGCACTTGACCAGATAAGCGGGCCATCCAAAGTGATCGGCAGTCCTGCCAGCAGATTTCGCTTCGCAATATACGTCCAGGACTTCCCACACTGCAACGCGCTGGCCGAGGACATAGGATTCGCGTCCGGCTGTGCTATCGCGAAAGCCGATTCCGGGAAATTCTTGTTCCAAAGCTTTTTCGCGGAGATAGAGGCTGCTCAAAGTTGAAACTTCGGTGTGACGCTGGCGAGCCTGCCGTGAGAGAATTGTGGCGGTCTCTTTTTCTAACCGACACGACTGAACGACCGTTGGCATGCCGATAACATCGTTTACAATGTAAACGGATGCAATCTTTATTTCGCGTTGAGGTAGGCGATCAGGTCGGCCATCGATTGGCGGTCGAGGGCTTTTTCCAATCCTTCAGGCATGAGCGAGAGACCTGAACTGGTCAGGGATACGAGGTCGTTTCGCAGCACGATTTCTTCAGAACCGCCCGGGCTTTTTATGGTGATGCTGGTTGGAGTTTCGAAACTAATCACGCCGCTTAGTTCGCGTTCGTTTTTCGTTACGGCGGTGTAGCTGAGGTAGCGAGATTCGATCGCTT
>JAICXV010000453.1 GCA_025934545.1 Verrucomicrobiia bacterium | reverse complement strand
CGCGCGATAGAGTTGGGCGGCGAAGCCGGCAACACGCAATACGACCCGACCTCGCACCACATTTTTGTCGCGGTGCAGACGCGCGAACAAATGGCCGAAATCGATCCGCAGACCGACAAGATTGTCGCGCGTTATGATCTAAAGGGCGGCAAACATCCGCATGGTTTTTATATTTGTGCCGAAGCCAACCGCGCGTTTATTTCCTGTCAGGACGACAACAAGTTGATCATTTTCAATCTCGCATCGCACGGTGAAGAGCAGGTGTTCGATGTCGGTCGCGATCCTGACGTGCTCGCATTCGACAAACAGTTGAAGGTGTTATACGTCGCGACTGAAAACGGTGGCGCATCGATTTTTAAATGGGCAGGGGACAAACTGACCAAGCTTGGTGACGAAAATGTCGGCCCGAATTCCCACACTGTTGCGGTCGATTCCAAAACGCACAAGACCTACTTTCCGCTCAAGAACATCAATGGAAAACCTCTCCTGCGCATCATGCGGCCGGCGCAAGGTTTGCAATAATTACAGCGGATCGACGGCGTTTACGTTGATCGAGTTGCTGGTGGTAATTGCGATCATTGCCATCCTCGCGTCGTTGCTGTTGCCGGCACTGTCGCGGGCGAAAGAGCGGGCCAATCGGGCGGCGTGCCTGAGCAACGAGAAGCAGATGGGGGCAGGCGACCAAATGTATGCCGATGACGATGCGGTGAAGGCTTTCTCCGGCACGTTTGACGATGGTGACGATGACCTGAATTGGCTTTATCCACAATACGTCCCCAATTGGAAAACGTTCATTTGTCCGTCGACGCGTAATAGTATCGACGCGACGCCGGTTCCGACGCCGAATCCGTATCCAAAATTTTCATCAAATTGGTCGGGAGTCGAGTATCCTGATCGAGTTCATGGCAACGCGACGATCATCAAAGATCTCCAACAGGACGCGCCGGGCGGGCGTCTCGGCACGACCAACGGAATGAGTTATGAAGTCGCGGGCTATCTTCATGGTGGGCCGTCCTCGGATTTCACACGCAAAACGCAGAACAGCACGACGGGCTATATATTGCGCCTGACCAACTCCGTTTATCCCGAATACGACTTCCACGGGCAAGTCGTGGGCCCGGCTGACATCTGGATTTTTTACGATGCCGATGACCCGGGCAACAACGATGCGAACAGATTATATAACGATTTCCCTGAAGCCGGCGACAACCACGGGGTTGCAGGCGGGAATGTCACGTTCGTTGATGGGCACGTTGAGTTTGTGTCGCAGAAGAATTATTTACGCAGTTGGTTTCGCGGAACCGATGAAGGCAAAACGCAACGGATTCCGGGGACGTGAGTGATTGACAGCCTGTAATGTATTGACTCACAGGTTTGTCGGTTTATCTTAATTCACTGAGCCGCACCCCTTATTTGTAACCCGAACCGCCTTCAGTCGTTGAAATGTTGCCGTATCATTCGTGAAGTTGTTTTGGCGTTCGCAATTGCTTTCGCGCTGTCCATCGTTAGCAACGTTTCCGCACAAACGGTTATCGTTACCAATTCCAATTTAGCCATCACCATCAATGGACATCCGGTGTTTGGCTTGACCGTTTCTCCCGGACCGCCGGTTGGCGCGATGGCGGCGACCGGCATCGACGCGCTCGACGAACTGCGCAGTGGCGGAATCAATTTTTATCGAATTCCGGTTTCGCCTACCTGGAAAGCGACATCCAACACGCTCAACCAGGCGATGATTGCCACTAATCAAGCGGCGCTGGACTGGTGCGCCGCGCATGGCGTTTATGATTTGTTAAATCTCAACGACATTTCCTATTTCACCGCGACCGACACCAACACGCCCAACCTCCTCAAGACCGTCGTCAACATGTGGCAAAACCATCCCGGTCTCGGCATGTATAAAAACAAAGACGAAGCGTGGTGGGGCGGAACGTCCGAAGCGGATTTGCAACGTGGCTACGACATCATTCGCGCGTTGGACACGAATCATCTCACCGAACAAAGCCACGCGCCGCGCGGTCAGGTTTCCGATTTGCAGCCATATAATAACACAGCGAACGTTTTGATGGTGGACAATTATCCGGTGGTGGTGCCGTTGGGCTCGGCAAATAATCCACCGGTCACCAACACGCAAGTCAGTCAGTTCGGCGATTGGACGCACGAACTTTCTCAAGTCGCCGCCGGTTCGCGCTGTATTTGGATGATCGAACAAATCGCGTTCAGCGGCACCGTCCCGCCCAATCACGTCCTGGTCTTTCCTACGTTTCAGCAGGAACGCTTCATGAGTTACGAAGCGATCGTCAACGGCGCGCGCGGCATCATGTTTTTCGGCGGCAACATTGCCGCGACGCTCACCAACTCGCTCGATGCGCAACTCGGTTGGAATTGGAGTTTTTGGACGAACACACTCAAGCCGCTGACGCTGCAATTGACGACGAACAGTCCGCTCGCCGATGCGTTGGTCGCGCCGGAAAGTCCGGCGTTTATCACAATGTCAGGGACGACCGCGCCGGATATTGAATATTGCGTGCGCGAAGCCGGCACGAACCTTTATATCCTCGCGACCAAGCGCGAAGGCGCGACTGTCAGCGGCACGTTCAGTGGATTGCCGGGTTGGGTGACTTCTGGTGCGGTTCTGTTTGAATCCAATCGGACCGTCACCGTCTCCGGCGGCCAATTCACCGACTCCTTCGCGCAATGGGACGTGCACGCTTACAAATTTACTTACACGGGAAGTGGGCCGGTCTTCGATGTCATTCCGTCCAGTCGCACGAACGTGACAAATTCAAGTTCAGTGTTCACTGCCTCGGCGCTTGGACCGGGCACGCTGTCCTATCATTGGCGAAAAAATGGAACGCCCTTAAATGACGGCGCGACCATCGTCGGCTCGGTGACTGCGAAACTGACCGTCTCGAATATCGCGTTAACCGACGCGGGAAGTTATGATGTCGTCGTCACGGGCAACGGTTCAATCACCAGCGCGCCGGCTGCTGTGCTCACGGTTGTGACCGATTTGCCTGCCACGATTCTTACGCAACCGAAGAGCCAGACCAATTATCTTGGTGATCTCGCGAACTTCACGGTCACTGCAACAAATATTTCCTCCGCAACATTTCAGTGGAAGCACAACGGCACGAATATTTCCGACAGCTCGCGTATTTTGGGCACGACCACCAGTTCGCTGACCATCAGTCCGCTGACCATCGCGGATGTCGGAACGTATTCTGTTATGGTCGCGAACGCAGCCGGAAGCGTAACCAGCGCGGATGCGACATTGAATGTCGTTGTGCCGCCGAGCACGGCGAATTGGATCACGATGTGGACTTGTGCACCTGGTGTAAATCCGTGGTCGACGTTCAACGGCGGCCCGAATGCGCCGAACGAACGGACCATTGCCTACAACGCGTTGTCGAACCAACTCTATATCGTGCAGCGCAGCGGATCGAACCCGACGATTTACGCGCTCAACGCGACTAATGGATCGTTCCTCTACACATTAAATACGAATGGCAACAATTTCACCGGTTACTCGGGCAACATTCCGCTGTGCGGTATCGCCGTGTCTGCTGACGGTTCCATTTATGCGTGTAACAACGACACAGCTGGAACTG
>JAICXV010000025.1 GCA_025934545.1 Verrucomicrobiia bacterium | reverse complement strand
ACGCAACCCAAACAAAAAAACTGAGCAATCTCACTGAACGCAGTGTGCTTCGTGGCAGACGGCGTTTCAAGAGCTACTGATTTTCTTGCGCCTTCTTTGCCTGTCTCTTGGCTTTGTGCGCGTGACGGCCCGAACCATCGCCCGTGTCTTGTTTGCCTCCAGCAGGATTAAGTTTGTCCAATACGCCTTGCAGACGGTGATGCGCAGCTTTCGCATCGGCATCCTCGTTCGCGGTCGTGATTGGTTTCTCTTCGTAAGGTGCGTCTTTCAAATCAAACATTTCACCCGACTTTGTCAGTTTGTAACGCGCGTCGCGGACGTACCATTTGTTGCCGAGTTGAACGAAGATCCAGTCGCGCGGTTGACCTTTTTCTCCGCGCACTTGCGCAGCGAAACTACGACCATCAACGGTCAAGCCATCGGGCAACTTTGCGCCGGCAATTTCAGCGAGCGTCGGAAGAATATCGCTGAAATCGGTCAGGTTATTGTTCACTGCGCCGGCGGGAGTGACGCCGGGCCAGTTCACGATCAACGGTTCACGACTGCCGCCTTCGAGCAACTCGCCTTTGTGACCGTTAATGTGCCGGCCATTGAGAGTCGAGCGGTCGGAGTCTTTGTGGGCCGTGCCATTATCTCCGCAAAAGAACACGACCGTTTTCTCGCGCAGTTTCAGCTTGTCCAATTCATCCATCAAGTTGCCGACGAGTTTGTCCATGTAGGTGATGTTATCCGCGAAAAAATCTTTGCTGCCCGATGCGCTGTCGGGTGTGTATCGCATCGGCTCGTGCATCTCCACCATCGGATAATAAAGAAAGAACGGTTCGTTTTGATGTCGTCGAATAAAGTTAAGCGCAAACTCGTGAACGAGGTCGGGCATGTATTCTTTATCTTTCAACGCTTTGGTTTTGCCATTGATCGTGTAGATGGTTTTCGTGGTTGGTTTGTCAGCATTCTGCCCGGCGTGATCGCCCTTCCAATAAACGCCGCTGCCCTGGAAACGAAAATATTCTTCAAAACCAAAATCGCCCGGTTGCAACGGTAATTGTCCCCATTTGCCGGATGACGCTGTGACATAGCCCGCAGTTTTTAGAATTCGCGGAATCATCATTTCGTTCTGTGGTTTGACCAATGATCCGCTGTCGTTACCGGTCATCCCGGTGTGGAAAGCGTATCGTCCGGTGAGCAGTTCGCAGCGAGACGGCCCGCACAGCGGCGCGGAGTAGGAATATGTAAAACGCGTTCCACCCTTGGCCATAGCATCAATGTGCGGCGTCTTAAATTTATCCGCGCCATAGCAGCTTATGTTTCCAAGGCCCACATCGTCGGAGAGAATAAAGATGATGTTTGGTTTTGCGCTTGGTTGAGCAGCATAGACGTGCCCAAAGGTAAAAACCGCAATGACCAACGAAAGTAGCGTTCTCATGGATGTTGGGGCAGACGGCTATGCATTGAACAAAGTTACGATGCCAGCTTGAACATTGCCGGGCTTACTCAAGTAACGCTATGCTTTTCACAACGTGCCAGCACTGCTCGAAATTAAAAATCTGCAAATCGATTTTACGTCGAACGATGCCGTAGTGCGCGCCGTTGATGGGGTGTCGTTGTCGATTGCGGCAGGTGAAACGTTGTGCGTTGTCGGGGAGAGCGGGTGTGGGAAGACGGCCACGGCACTTTCGATTGCGCGGCTGTTGCCGAGTCCGCCTGCGATTTATTCTGGAGGCGAAATTCTGGTTGAAGGCGTGGACGTGCTCAAGGCGCCGAAGGCCAAAGTGCGCGAGATCCGCGGTCGCGTTGTCAGTTATGTTTTTCAGGATGCGAGTGTTTCGTTAAATCCAGTTTTTCAAATCGGCACGCAAATTAAAGAGACGTTGAAACTGCATCGGCCGGAAGTGGCGAACGACGATGAGGTGATGCGATTGTTGAAACTGGTTGGGATTCCCGCGCCGGAATCGCGTTTGAAGAATTATCCACACGAAATGTCCGGCGGCATGCAGCAACGGGTGATGATTGCGATGGCGCTGGCGTCGCAACCGAAGTTGTTGATTGCCGATGAGCCGACCACGGCGCTCGACGTGACGATTCAGGCGCAGATTTTGGAATTGCTCAAAGACCTGAAGCAGCGGCTGGGCATGAGTTTACTATTGATCACGCACAATCTTGGAATCGTTGGCGAGATTGCGGACCGTGTCGCGGTGATGTATGCCGGACAGATTGTGGAAATAGCGCCGGGGCGTGATTTGCTGAAGCGACCGTTGCATCCGTATACGCGTGCGTTAATGGGGTCGGTGCCGAAGCTGGGTTCGGATGTCGACAGGCTGACGGCCATTCCCGGCACGGTGCCGCGTCCGGGGAATTTTCCGGCGGGATGCCGGTTTTATCCGCGTTGCCCCACCGCGAAACCGGAGTGCGCCGAAGCGATGCCAGAGTTGGTTGAGGTTGAACCCAACCGCTGGCTTCGTTGTTTGTATCGCGTGGCTTAAGCGGCCGCTAATTCTCGCGCAGGTTTAGGCGCGGGACGTTGACCGACGTTTTCGTAATGCCGCGCTAACTCTTCTTTGGCCAGCAATTCGAACCAGCCTTTGTAGGTTTTCCGCGCGGGTTTGCGCGAATATTCCGTGAGCGAGCGGTCAATGACCTGCTGCAAAATACCGTCCGCATTAATTGACGCGGCGCGAATGCGTCCGGCCATTTCATCGCGACGGATCATGCGAGTGATCTGGGTCAACAGACTGCTGCGATGTTGGGCGAGCATTTCCATGAGCATTTCCGGGACGGGCTGATCGGAGGCAAATTCCGGAACGGACTGGAACCAGAGAACCTTTTTATCGGTCGCTCCGACCCGTCGGTTTTGGCGATCCCAATTGGCGTCACCGCGCAACTCGGATTTATGTTTCTCGATTTCGCGCACCAATGTGTCGGCGGCGCGGTCGAAAGCGGTCATCATATTGTCCGCTTCTTTAGTCGCATTAAGCATTCGTGCCGGCAGGCGGAGATGCAATTTTGCGGTGTACCAACCTTTTTTCAGGTTTTTCTCCAGGCTTATATCCAAATGAACGGTCCCCTCTGGAAAGTGAGTCAGATGTTTTTTAATCAAATCAAGACGATGATCAAATTTAAGCCCGAGGTTTTCTGCATGAATGTTTCTGGTCGTTGAATGCCACGTATAGGTCATAGTTCCCTCCTCATACAATATTCGCCGGAACGGTGTTTTGGCAAAGGGCAGTAAAGCTGTTCAATGGCAAAGAAAAGTGGTACTCTTTCCTCGTGGGCAACCACCTCAAAGTCAGCGTGCCGCCGCCGAAACCAGTGATGATTTTCGACGGTGATTGTGGATTTTGTCGATTTTGGATTGCGCGCTGGCATCGCAACAGCGGGGAGAGCATTGAATATATAGCCAGCCAGGAACCGGAGGTTCGCCGGCGTTTTCCCGAAATTCCGCAGTCTGCCTACGACACTTCGGTGCAATTCGTGGAAACCGATGGGGCGGTCTACCATGGTGCGGAAGGGGTGTTGCGCTCGCGATTGGTTTTCGGGAAAAAATTACTGGCGTGGATCTATTATAAAGTGCCCGGAGCGCGACCGATTTTTGAATTCGGATATTCGTTCATCGCATCGCATCGGACGGGCATCAGCAAACTGAACCGGCTAGTCTTCGGCAAAACTCCATAGACGCGATTGACTCCGCGAGGCTCCCCTGCGTAGGCTTTCCTCGCCCTTATGACTCGCCCAGTTCCTTTTGGCCACGCGCTCGCCATCCTGCTCATTGCCACATCAGCGACCGTTTCCGCGCAATCCACACATGTGCCCACACTCCAAGAGGCGCAAGAGGCAAAACGCGATGTGTGGGGCGAAGCAGCCATCGCACAACCGAACGGGCCCAGCTATGAATTTTTCGAAAAGCTTTTGCCGCCACCGCGCTATGTTGACGCGGAGTTCAAATATTATCCGATCGCATTGAGCGCACCGAATGCGCCAGTGAAAGCCCACCTCATCAGCAACGGCAGCGGCGTGAATCTGGCCGGCATCGGACACACCTGGCAGGAACATCCGGCGGCGTTTCATTTTCGATTGGGGCCTGACCAGTATCAATTCGGCGGTCAGTTGAGCCGACTGCAGCAGCCAACGTGTGCTGAAGGTTACTTGCCGATTTTTGAGATTCAGTATGAGCATGCCAGCCCCGTCGACAATGAAGCGTGGCTGCCCTTGAATCAAAAAACCAATGCGAACATTCCGCCGGAAATTTACAAACTGGAAGCGTTCGCTCCCACGGGCAAAGAGTTCGCCGACCACGGCATTGCCTTTATTAAATTTTCGCTCGCGCAGGGAACGCGTGGTGTTGTGTCGGTTGTAACCGACGCGCGCAGTCCGCTCAAAGCGACCAAAGGCGTCGTGACCAACGAGAAAGGCAAGATCGTCGCATGGTTTGATAAGAGCTGGGAGGTCTCGGGCAGCCGGGCGAAGGCGCAATTTGGACCGAATGACACGGTGACACTCGCCGTCGCAACGCTACCGACGGAAGGAACGTTCGCCCTTCCAATTTCTCCCGAGCGCTATGCCGAAGAGCGCGACAAATGTGCGCAGACGTGGCGCGAGATTTTGGGGCGCGGCATGAATGTGGAAACGCCGGAGCCGGTCGTGAACAATGCGTGGCGGCATTTGGTTGTGCAGAATTTCGAATTGGTGAAGGGCGACAGAATGCAATACAGCACCGGCAATTCTTACGATGGCTTATATGAGGCGGAAGGCAGCGACGCGGCGCTCGCTTTCATGGTTTGGGGCTATGAAGCGGACACGAAACGGTTGATGTCTCCTCTGTTCGACTTCACGCGCAAGGGTCTCGAGTATCACCAAGCGGGGTTCAAACTGAATGATATCTGCCGTTATTATTGGCAAACACGGGATGCTTCGATTTTCCAGGATTTCGGTCCGCGCTGGAAAAAGGAAGCGCAACGTTTGGACAAAAACCGGACGGGCGCGCACGGTCTCTTTCCCGAAGAACAGTATTGCGGCGACGTGCACACGCGATGTCAGAGTTTAAATGTTAATTCCAAAGCGTGGCGGGCGCTCCGTGATTTAGGCGCGACACTCGAAGAAATCGGCAATCCGGACGGCGCGCACTACTTGCAGGAAGCGAATGAATTTCGTCCAAAAGTTTTGGAAGCGGCTCGTGCCAGCGCGATTCATACCACCGAACCGCCTTTTGTTCCGATGGCGCTTTACACCAATGAAGGGCCGCATGATCCGATCACGCGCGTTCGCATCGGCGGTTACTGGAATATTATTATCGGTTACACGATTGCCAGCGGCGTTTTTCCAGTGGGCAGTCCGGAAGAGAATTGGATTACGAACTATCAAGAGCAACACGGCGGGATTGTCATGGGAATGATTCGCGCGGGCGGACCGCTGGTGCGTTGGTGGAATTCGACGTTTAAGGTTAACCCGCTTTACGGCACGCGCTATGCGCTGGACACGTTGCGACGCGACGACGTTGATCGGTCGTTGGTTTGTTTTTACGGCATGCTCGCCCAGGGTTTCACGCGCAACACGTTTAATTGCGGGGAGGTGCAGTGTCTCACGCCGCTGGACGAAGGCGGGCGGTTGTTGTCGTTGCCCCCGAACAGCGCCGCCAACGCGCATCTGTTATCGATGCTCCGTTATATGTTGGTGCAGGACTACGACAATAACGACGATGGCAAACCCGACACTTTGAGGCTTTGCTTTGCGACGCCGAAGCGCTGGATGGAAGATGGCAAAATTTTGAAGGTGGAACGCGCGCCGACAATGTTCGGGCCGGTCGCGGTCAGGATGGAGTCGCACATCGCGCAAGGGAACGTCACCGCCGAGGTCAGCTTGCCGGAACGCAACGCCATTGAAAAAATTCTGATGCGCGCGCGGGTGCCGGACGGTTTTAAAACTGTTTCCGCGGAAGTAGATGGCAAAACGTTGAAGGCCGACGAAAAAGGGACGATTGATCTCAGCGGACTCAAAGGCAAACATGCGATTCGCTTCGCAGTTGAAAAGATCTAACGCATGATCACGCGCGTTTTCGCATTGTTGTTGGCCGCAATTATTTCCAGCGCCGCCGAACCGCTCGCTTCATTTTAAAAAGCGACCGAATCCAGTCGCGACGAATGGGGGCTCGCCGCCATGCAACAGCCCAGTGGACCGAGTTACGAGTTCTTTAAAGATATTCTGCCGCCGCCGCGTTATGTGAATACGGATTTTCGTTTTTATCCAATTGTCCTGAGCGCGCCGCACGCGAAAGTCAAAGCGCGGCTGATTTCCAACGGCAGCGGGGTCAATCTGCGCGCCGGCCCGCGTAGCTGGTTGGAACCGGGCACGCCGGTTGTTTTTCGCGTCGGACCGGACGAGTTCAGATTCGGCGACATTCTAAATCGACTCCATCACCCGACGCTCGCTGATGGTTATCTTCCTATCGTCGAAGTTCGCTATGAACACGGGGTCGATGCCAGCAAGTATTTGCCCGTGCCCGGTAAAACCATCCAGACGGCGCATCCGCAGTTTGGTTTCGAACACATGCCGAATGTCTACAGCGTGGAAGCGTTCGCGAGCACCGATGAGGAATTGGCGAGTTATGGTGTGGTCTTTGCGAAATTTTCGCTGACCGCCGGCAGCAACGGAATGATCACCGCTTATTGTGAACCGCGTCCGAATAAGTTTACCAACGGCTTCATCGTTGATGCCGACGGACAAGGCTTGATGTGGATCGAGAAGACATGGGACATGGCGCGCGGCGGTGCGCACGCAAAAATCGGCACCAACAAATTCGCTACTATCGCCATCGCCACGAAACCTTTTCCTGCCAACACGCTGAAAGCTTTGCTTTCCTCGGGCAAATTCAACTACGACGCGCAACGCAAGCAATGCGCCGAGACGTGGAATCGTCTCCTAGCGCGCGGTATGAAGGCCGAAGTTCCCGAACCTACCGTCAACAACGCCTGGCGCACTCTCGTCCTTCAGGACATATCGATCATTCTCGACGAGAAAATGAATTATAGCGCGGGCAACCAGTATCAAAAGATGTACGCGGCCGAGAGCACCGACTCGGCGTTGCCGCTGTTTTCGTGGGGACAGGAAGAGGAGATGCGCCGCGTCTTTGATGGCATCATGAATGTCAATGATGAGCGTCTGCCCCATCATTTTGCTGGCCACAAATTGAACGATGTCATCAGTTATTATTGGCAAACGCGCGACATCGCGTTCATCAATCAGAAGCGCCACCTTTGGCAAAAATACCTCGATTCAATTATGAACGGTCGGACCGGTGAGCATGGATTGCTGCCAAAGGAAAATTATTGCACGGATATCGAAGAGCCCTGCTATTCGTTAACGGCGAACGCCATTTGCTGGGCGGCGCTGCGCGATATGGTTCCGATCCTCGAAGACCTCGGCGACAAAGAACAGGCAACAAAGGTCGCGACGTTTGCGGCGGACTTTAAGCAGAAGATTCTTGCCGCGGTCGACGAAAATTTGCATCGCGAAACGACGCCCCCGTTTATTCCGATGGGTTTGTATTCTACGGAAGGAATTCACGACCCGATTTACAATACGCGCATCGGCGGGTATTGGGACCTGATTTCCGGTTACGTGATCAGTTCGCGCATTTTTGTCGGGACCGAAAAAGAAACGTGGTTGCCGACTTATTACCAAGAGCACGGCGGTTTGTTGATGGGGCTGACGCGCTCCGGGACTCCCAATCACACGTTCTGGACGGGGCAGCATCGGACGAATCCGCTCTATGGCATGCGCTATATCGTCGATTGTTTGCGGCGTGATGACGTGGATCGTGCGTTGGTCAGTTTTTATGGAATGCTCGCGCACGGTTTGACGCGTAATACTTTCATCGGCGCGGAAGGCTGCTCGGTGCAGCCGTTGGATTACGGCGGAAGATTTTTCTATTGCCCGCCGAACACGTCGGCGAATGGCCAATGGCTGGCCGTGCTGCGAAATATTTTGGTGCAGGAATGGGACGTTAACGAAGATGGCAGACCAGACACGTTGCGCCTGGCTTTCGGGACGCCGAAACGGTGGTTGGAAGACGGCAAAGTTATCAACGTGGAACGCGCGCCAACCGCTTTCGGCCCCGTCTCTTATGAGGTCGAATCGCACCTAAACAATGGCCGCGTCGTCGCGACAATCGATTTGCCGAGCCGCAATAAAGCGGACAAGGTTTTGTTCCGTGCCCGCCTGCCGGACGGCTGGCATGTCACATCGGCCAGTTCGGCAAACACCAAATTGGAACCCGACGCAACCGGCGTGGTGGATTTGACGGCGTTCTCGGGCAAACAAACGGTTGTCTTCGACGTCGCACGTAATTAACGCACGCGCGTATCAGTGTTCCTCCCGATTGTCAGCGCTCCCCGAATTTTAGAAAATCAGAGCATAAGGAGTCTGGACAGGGAGGCAGATGAGAAGGGTTTTAGGTTGGGTGATTACAGTCGCAATGAGCGCACAGGTCTGTGTCGCGGACACGCGCAGTCATGCCGTTGAGCTTTGGGCGAGCGTCCAGGAATCGCCGCCGCGCATTACGCTGAATTGGCGGAATAATTTTGAAGGTCTGCCCTACTACGTTCAGCGCAAACTAAAAACGGACACGACTTGGACGAGCCTTGCCACGCTGAGTTCTGGCGCGACCAGCTTTTCGGATACGAATGTCACCATCGGCTCAGCTTACGAATACGCCGTGATTGAGTATCCGCCCGATGACTTCGAACACACTGGATATATATATGCGGGCATTCGCGCGCCGTTGCAGGATCAGCGCGGCAAACTTCTCCTGGTCGTCGACAACACTTACACGGCGGCACTATCGAATGAATTAGCGGGGTTGCAGCAGGATCTCGTCGGGGACGGATGGACGGTGTTGCGGCATGATGTGTCGCCGTCGGCCACGCCGCCGCAGGTGAAGTCGTTGGTTCAATCGGATTACAACGCCGACCCGGCAAATGTGCAGGCGCTGTTTCTATTTGGGCACGTGCCCGTGCCTTATTCTGGCGATTACAACGCGGACGATCATCCGGACCATACCGGCGCGTGGGTGGCTGATCCCTACTACGGCGATATGAACGGAACGTGGACGGATAACTCCGTCTGGGACACGGACGCAACGAGGGTGGCAAATCATAACTTCCCGGACGACGGCAAGTTCGATCAGACATTCATTCCGGGAACGGTGCGATTGCAAATCGGGCGCGTCGATCTTTCGAACCTCCCCGCGTTTGCGCCGCTTTCGGATGTGGATTTGCACCGCGCGTACCTCAACAAAGACCATGCATTTCGCACGGGCTCGTTGACGTTGCAAAAGCGCGCGCTCTTGTTCGATGACTTTGGCGAAGCCGGCGGTGAAGCGTTTGGCGCCAGTGGATGGCGCAATTTTGCCCCGTTGCTAGGGCCTTCCGCGACGACGGAAATCGGCGAGAACCAGTTTTTCAATTACGTCGGCAGCAGTGATTATTTGTGGAGTTATGCGTGCGGCGGCGGCGATCCCAACTACACCGTCTGCTACAACTTTGGCCAAACCACGGACTTCGTGTCGACGCCGTGCCAATCGGTTTTCATGATGTTATTCGGCAGTTATTTCGGCGACTGGGATGCGACTGATGATCTTTTTCGCTCGGCGTTGGGATCGGGCGATGTTTTGACCATTGCCTGGGCGGGACGACCGCATTGGTTTTTTCATCACATGGGCCTGGGCGAAACGATCGGTTACAGCGCCCGGCTGGTGCAAAATAATTCCGGGCTGTATCAGCCGACGAACTTTATGCGAGAGGTGCATATTTCGCTGCTGGGTGATCCCACCTTGAAAATGCAAATCGTCTTGCCGCCAACTGCGCTGACCGCGTCGACCAACGGCGCTTTTGTGAACTTGAATTGGAACGCGTCGACGGATTCAAGTTTGCTCGGTTACCACGTCTATCGCGCGCCTTTGGGCGGCAGTTTTTCGCGGCTGACAACTTCTCCAACCGCAGCACAGTCTTATCAGGATCTGCCGGGATCGGGCGCGTTCACTTACATGATCCGCGCGATAAAGTTTGAAAGTGGTTACAGTGGCACGTTCACCAACGCGAGCGAGGGGGTCTTCGCAAATGCCAATGTCGTAACCGCAACAACACTGGTCGCGATTTCACGGCCGCAATGGAATGGAAGCCAGATTTCGTT
>JAICXV010000427.1 GCA_025934545.1 Verrucomicrobiia bacterium | reverse complement strand
TCGATTTCGGTTTCAAGCTGGAGGAACGCCAGGCCGCGGAACGTCCCTCGCCGCGCCTGTTGAATCGCGGAGCCGGACGGCAACCCCGTTCTGAGCTGATAAACACGAACGAGCAGGTTCTGGCACAACGCGCCGAAGCCGAGATCGGCGATTACAAAATTCGGAATTGTTGCACCTACGCCGAGGCGCGGAATGCGGTGCGAATCGCGAGGCCTGAATTGTTCGGTCTTGAAAAAAAATAATCCATTTCACCACGGGAACATTCCCAACCAACAACAACCAAACCAAAAACATGAGTTCATTATATGCACGCGGGAATGCGATCATTCCCTTCACCCCTTCCGCCTCGCAGCAGGATAAGGAAGGCTATCTCGTCGATCTTGCGGGTAACACCGCGACGATCAGCTCTTCGACCAGCGTTCCCGCCAAGGGCGTGATCCTGGAAGGGCAAGACACTACCGGTGTTTCCAGCATCGGCATCCTCGGCGGTCTTGCCGCGCCCGTGCGTTTGCGCGCAGGCGGCACGATCGCCAAGGGCGCCGAGGTGCAGCAAAAAAACGATGGCACAGTCATCACTGACGCCGGTACCGGCGCGCGGCTGATCGTCGCCATCGCATTGGAAGCGGCGGTCAGCGGACAA
This sequence comes from Verrucomicrobiia bacterium, assembly GCA_025934545.1. Classification (GTDB taxonomy): domain Bacteria; phylum Verrucomicrobiota; class Verrucomicrobiia; order Limisphaerales; family Palsa-1400; genus JAICXV01. Next base: position 3,074 of record JAICXV010000427.1, on the reverse strand, counting down.
TTGTTCGACGCCGTGACACACACGCCAATCGCGCGTTCTTAATCCCCTCACCTCTCAACCAATAACACTCAACATTTTTAAGTTATGGGTATCGAAAGCTCAGCCACACTCAATTATCAACTGACCACGTTCGCGCAAGGTCACATGAACGACCTTGCGGACGCCCGCGCGCTCGCCGAACGGCTCGCCCCGTCCACGCCTGTGCCCGGCTCAACCGGCCAGTTCAAAAAGTTCAACGACAAAAACTCGTTCTTGCCTGAGGACACCTCGCGGGCGTTGGGCGGCGATCCGAAATTGATCGCCACTTCCGCGACGGACGACACCTACTCCTGCAAGCCGCAAGCGCTCGAAGTCCGCGTGGACCAAGCGGAAATTGACGCCGCCGGCTCCGGCGCGGGCGCGCTCGGCCAGCAATTATTGCGCGAAGGCAAAGTCGCGGCGCTGCTCAACAAAGCCGCGCTGAGCCACAGTGTTCAAGTCGTGTCCGCCGTGCTCGCCGCGGTGACGCCGCAACCGAGTTTGGGCGTCTGGTCGGACACTTCAATCGATCCGATCGATGAACTGGACTCCCAATTGCTCGCCTTGTCGACCGATTGCGGGTCGGCCACCAACATCAAACTCACCATCGATGTCGGTGCATGGAGCGCGCTACGCAGTCATCCGAAGGTGAAAGCGCGTTGCGAAGGCGTGCAAGTCGGCGGCATCACGCGCGAACAGCTCGCGAGTTTGTTGCTGTTCCCGGTCGATGTATTCATCGCGACCATCGTGAAAGACACAGCTGGGTTCGGATTGACGCCGAACAAGACACGCATCATCGCCTCCGAAGCGCTCCTGCATTACAGCGTGCCGAACGCCACGTTGTATGATCCGAGTCCGTTCAAGACCTTCACGGTCGGGATGGGCTCGCCCTTTAGCGGAGTGCGTTCCTACCAGGCGCCGAACGGTCTCTGGGAGGGTCACCTCATCGATTGGTCGCGCGACATCAAACAAACAAGCGCGCTCGCCATGCGGCGCTTGAGCATCAGCTGATTCAGCGCGCGTAACACGCCCGGCGCGGGTGTTCCTCCAACCGCGCCGGGCAATTTCTGAAAAGGAAAAAAGCAGAAGGAAGAAACTGCACGTTCCCAGATCTGACCAACAATTTGCCCCCTTTAACATATTTACCATCTTATGATCGAGTCCTGGTCCTATTTTACCGACGACGAAGTCTTTGGCGCGAACGTCAAGGAGCGACAAAGCATTGCAGCCATTCGCGGCAAAGATGATTTGCCGGATATTTGCACGCAGGTCGCCGGCCAGATTCGACAGGCGTATCTCTTCAGCAATCGCGAGCTTGGTCCGGACGGCACCATTCCTGACGGATTGAAATCGTACGCCGTCGCCATCGCCACCTGGCGCTTCGTCAGTGAAGGCGTCCCGCAAAACGACGCATTACAATCCAAGGCACGCCAATCCGCAAACACCGCCGCGATCAATTATCTCAATGAAATCGCCTCCGTTAAAATTGGCCGTACGGCAACACCCGCTTTTGGCACGCGCGGCACTGACCTTCCTTCACGGAATTTCACGGGTACAACCCAAAACGGCTGATTTCTCTGTACCCTCAAAATTTCCCGCATGAACCCGCTACAACAACTCCAGGAAGACGCCGTTAATTACCTGCTCGGCAATCCAGCCACCGCGATGGTCGGCTACGAAAGCTTTCGCGGGCAGGCTATCGACGGCGCACTGAAGCAGGCGCTCGCCGGCTGGTCCATTCGATTACCCGGAAAAACCGGGGTCCATTGCCTTGTACTCATGCCGAGTTTTTTTGTTGAGGATCCGAACGTGCCCGGTGTGCAAGGTTCGGTCGAGCTCAACATTCGCACCTTTGAAGATCCGAAGGTGAACAATACCGGTCTTAGTGCGGAAGATGTGGCGCTTTCGAATTTGCATTGGTTCGGCGACGGGTTGGTAATTGCCGGGTTGCTCGCGATTTATCCGAGCACCAAGGGACCGGCTCTCAAGCCGAATTACGATTATAAGGGGTTCCTCGTTTACGACACGGTGTTGCGCGGGCAATTGCCGCAGGATTTTCCCGGCCGCACAGCAATGCCGAATATCAGCAATGACAGCGACGGCAACGTAACATTCACAGACAGCGACGACGCAGCAGCAATCTATTACACACTCGACGGCTCGATGCCGCAACCAGGCGATTCCAGCGGAACCGGGTCCACGATGGTTTATACCGCGCCATTCAACGTCGCGCGCGGCACGACAGTTCGTTGCCTCGCTTGGAATGCGGCCATTCTCCCCAGCGACGTCGATTGCTCGACGATCAATTACTAAATCGTTTTATCAACTTCCAAACGAATACGCATATGGCTTTAGACAGATCACTTCTTGCGCGCGGGCCGGCCATCGTCACCTACGGCGGCAGTACATTTTACACAAGCGCGGATATTCTCTCGCGACTGATCCCGGCATGGAATCCAGTCACCACGTCCATGTATGGGCAAGTTGACAGGGTGCTCTCGGATCGGGTTTATAAATTGCCGCTGCGTTTGTGGGGAGCCTGGGAACATGTCTCGGTGTTGTTCCCGAGTTACGCGATGTCACCGCAGGTCGGCGCGAGCATCTTTGGCACGACAGCAACGCCACTCGTCATCCTGGCGCGCAATGGCGATCAAATGACTTACGCCAATGCACAAATCACGAAGCTCGCGAATCTATTTCTCGGTATCGATTCGGATTTATTCGCGGCCGATGTCGAATTCACGTGCATCATCGGAAACTCCAGCGGCTCGACGATGTTCGCCCCCGAAGATGCCAATGCGTATTACACCACTGCCACCGGCCAAACTTACACAGACGCCTCCTTCGCAAAAACGAACTACAAGCGCGTTCGCTTCACCGGCGCATGGGGATCGATTGCGGGTTTCACATCGGTGATTCCACAGCGCGGATTTCAGGTGAGTTGGGAATTGGATGTGCGGCCGCTCACTTGCGATGGCCTTGGCACCGTTGATTTTACAATCGGTGAAAACGTTTTACAGGGCTCGTGCAAGTGCGTCCCGATTCAACCCACGATC
>JAICXV010000039.1 GCA_025934545.1 Verrucomicrobiia bacterium | reverse complement strand
GGTTTCGTCAGCTTGAACGATCAATACGATGAAATTCATAGCGGCGGCACGCTCAGCCTGACGCGCGCGCTCGGCAGCGATTTCCTCATCGGCAAGGCGAGTTACACGTTTGATTCGGTAGATGTGAAGATTAATCCAGGTTTCCATACGAATGCGATTCCCACCAACGGTCCGGGCAGCAATCCGTTTTTTGAGAATCATTCGATTTCTCCGGCGAATATCTCACCGGACATTTTCAATGAGCGCGGTAACCGGATTGTTTCCAAGGTCGGTTTCTCACTCGCTTATGACACGGTCAATTCGCCGACATTGCCCAGCCGCGGCCAGCATACTGAAATCCTGACGGAACTTGCAGGCGGGCCGATTGGAGGCGATACGGACTTTTATAAATTGGAGTTGCACACGGCATGGTTCTTTAAAGGATTCCGCCCCGGACATGTTTTGGAAATCGATGGGCGTTCCGGTGTCGTGCACGGTTTTGGGAATCCGAACCACGTGCCGATTTCGGACCGGTTTTTCCTTGGCGGCCTTGAGTCGTTGCGCGGTTTTCGTTACCGCGAGGTTGGCCCGCAGGATCAATTTCAAGAACCGCTCGGCGGCGACACGTATTGGTATGGAACGGCCGAATATAGTATTCCCGTGATTGAACGAGTTCGCGTCGCCGGTTTCTATGATATTGGCAATGTTTATTCCGCGCCCTTCAGTTTCAACGCCGGCGCTAATCGCGTCCTGTATAGCGATAACTGGGGTATCGGCTTGCGGTTGGACCTGCCGATTGGTCCGCTGCGACTGGACTACGGTATTCCGATCAATCATGATCCGAATGTCAGCGGTGGCGGCCGGTTCCAATTCGGCGTCGGTTATCGACATGCCTTTTAAACAATGAAAAACGTCATTAAAAAACTGGTTTTGGCGGGTGTGGCCTCCGCGTTCATCCTCAACGGCGCGGCGGTTCGTGCGGAAATGAAAATTGCCACGGTCGACCTGCGCAAAGTGTTCGATAATTATTACAAAACGAAGCAGGCCGACGAGATCTTGAAAAAAGAGGGCGACGATGTCCAAAAAGACCATAAGGAAATGGTCGACAAATACAAAAAACTCGAACAGGACTGGAAAGATTTGATCAGCCGCGCTAACGACCAGGCGATTTCCAGCGCGGAACGCGACAAAGCCAAACAACAAGCAGAAAAGAAATTGGTCGAACTTCGGGACGAGGAACAGTATGTCAACGATTTCGACCGCGTTGCCCAGCAGAAGCTTTTCGAAAAGAAGAAATTGAAGTGGGATGCGATTGTCACCGAAATTCGCCAAGTCGTGAATTCGAAGTGCAAAGCCGCTGGATATAATCTGGTGCTGGATATCTCCGGCGAAACGATGAATAACACGCCGGTCGTGCTCTACACCGACGGTTCAAATGATGTCACGGATACTATCTTGAAGGAATTGAATGCCACTGCGCCCGCAGTTTCCGATAGTAAGCCAGCGACAAAGACCGATACGTTAGCGCCGGTAACTCCCACGCCAAAGTAATTCTATTTCGCTGAGGCGCGCAGGATTTGCAATTGATGGGCGGCATCTGCGTAGTTGGGCTTTTGTTTCAGAGCAACGAGATATTCCGCCTCGGCTTCCGCGCGTTTGCCTTGTCGAGCAAGCGCGAAGCCTAAATTGAAGTGGGCTTCGGGATTTTCGTATTTCATCTCGATTGCTTTGCGATATTCGCGTTGCGCATCGTCCAACTTGTTCTGTTGCGCCAAAACATTGCCGAGGTTGTTGTGCGCCTGCGGATCTTCCGGACTCAAACGCAAGCACTCGTGATATTCCATGATGGCTTGATCGAACTTCGCTTGCGCGGCCACCGTATTACCGGCGGTGAGCAGGTTGTTTCCCTGGACGGCATAAGCATTGCCGAGATTGCTGTGAGCACTCGCATAGTTATCTTTGTAACGCACTGCCAACTGAAAATGTTCGATGGCTTCGTCGATTCGGCCTTTCATCGCGAGCGCGATACCGAGGTTGTTGTGAGCATCGGAATGTTTCGGGTTTTCTTCGATGGCAATTTGATATTCGTGGATAGCCGCGTCGATTTCGCCGATGTTTGAAAGAGCGTTGCCGAGGTTGTTGTGCGCTTCTGTAAGCTTCTTATTAATGCTGAGAGCCTTAATATATTCGTTGATTGCTTCTTTGTATTTTCCCTCCGCTGCGAGGCAGAACCCCATATTGTTGTGTGCGTCCTCGTAGTTGGGTTTGATCTCGAGAGCTTTTTTGTAGAACTCGATGGCGCGTTCGGGCTCGTTCTTGTTGGAGAAATAATAGCCGAGGTTGTTATACGCGAGATAATTGCCGTCGGTCACTTGGACTGCATGCGTGAACAGTTTGTCGCTGTCTTTCCAGTAGGAAATTTGAATTGGTGTGAGCACGCAGCACGCAACGAGAGCAAGCGCAGCAATGGTAGTAAGTGCCGTGCGGTTGCGGACAAATTCAGTCGCAGCCCAGGTAGTCGCGATGAAAATGCCGACGATTGGAACGTAGCTGTAACGGTCTGCCATGGATTGCATGCCGACTTGGACCAAACCGATCACTGGAACTAACATTCCTAAAAACCAAAACCAACCGACCGCCAGATAGGGGCGAAAACGAAGTTGTTGAATTGCCAAAATGGTTATCGCAACGAGAAAAATAAAACACACGATTATTACCCACCATGGCCATTGGATCGGGTGCGGATAGAGAATGGAAAGTTTGCTCGGCCAGAAGGCTTTTCCGATGTACCGCACATAGGCGACAAACATGTTTTCGATGCGTTGCGCAACCGTGATGCTGTCGAGTGAAGAAACCGCGCCGCCTTTTTGTTGGACGAAGAACGTCACAACACTGGAGGTGATTGACAAAAATATAAACGGGATTTTTTCCAACAACAATCGAACGAACCGGTTCGTAAGTCCAACATCTTCAATCGAGAATCTCCGAAGTGGCCAGAAATCAATGAGCAGTAGAATGAACGGCAGTGTCACGACCATTGGTTTGCTCATCAAACCGAGCGCGTAAAAACACAGAGCGAGAGCGAACCATTTTCCTCGACCTGCGTTTTTTTGCGCGTAACAGACATACATTCCGGCGGTCAGCAGCCAAAAAAACGTGCTCAAGACGTCTTTGCGTTCGGAAATCCACGCGACGGACTCGACGCGCAACGGATGAATCGCGAACATTGCGGCAACGAATGCGCTACGCCATATGGTGCCGGTCATGCGGCGCAGCAATAGAAACATCAAAACCGAATTGGCGGCATGGAACAGAACGTTGACGACGTGATGGCCGAGCGGTTTGAGGCCGAATAGCTGGAAATCGATGATGTGCGAAATCCATGTCAGTGGATGCCAGTTGCTGGAATGGCCGGTCGTGAAGGCCCACTTCAAACTTTCGGCCGTCAGACCGTGTTGAATATTTTGGTTTTGCGTGATGTAGCCGAGGTCGTCGTAATTGACGAAGTCGCATCCGACTACTGGCGAAAAGATCGCACAGACCGCCACAAGAAGGGCGATGCAAATCAATGCTGTGTTGGTCTTGTTGTTCGGCGCCGCCATGAACCGCTTATTTTGGTCGGAATCCAAACGCGAAGAAATGAATTTTTACTTACTTCGCGGCGACGGTGCTTTGGGCTGCCGTTGCAACGCGGGTGACGCCTTTCGGAAAAAGACCTGTTGAGCTAAGGCCCCATTTCGCCAGCCGAAACTTCGCCGCCGTTCCGAGACAACCGAAGCCGTATTTCACGCTGCGTCGGAAATTGATCGAGGAAGCTTCCTTGAAGTATTTGGTTGGACAACTGATTTCCGCGATGGTGTATCCGAACCACAAAATTTGCGCGAGCATCTGGTTGTCAAAGACGAAGTCGTTGGAGTTTTCGGACAGGGGAAGGCGCTCTAAAATATCGCGGGAAAATGCGCGATAGCCGGTGTGGTATTCCGACAGTTTTGCGCCGAGCAGAACGTTTTCGGCGGCGGTGAGAAAGCGGTTGGCGATATATTTCCACATCGGCATTCCGCCGCGAAGCGCGTGACCGCCCAAAATTCGCGAGCCGAGCACGCATGGATACAGGCCGTTTGCAATCAGCGAAGCCATCGCCGGAATGAGCAGCGGCGTGTATTGCGAATCCGGATGCACCATAATAATAATGTCCGCGTTTTCTTGCAGGGCGAGGCGATAGCAGCTTTTTTGGTTGCCGCCGTAGCCGAGGTTTTTCTCGTGTGTAAAAACGATCGTGTTCGGAAGTGTTCTCGCGATCTTTGCGGTTTCGTCGCGGCTGCAATCGTCGACGATTATCACTTTGTCGACGACACCTTGTTGCATTACTTCGTCGTACGTGCGCACGAGCGTTTTAGCCGCATTATAAGCGGGCATGACGACGATGACTTTCTTATCGCGGAACATATTTTCGCAACACGGGAAGCGTAGACACTGTGCGGAATTTCATCGGAAACTCAAGGCGGAAAACCGAATGACATCTTCACGGCGCGGTATTCGGGATGCACTTCGCCGGTTTTCGCCCGAATGATGAGTTGCGGCTCGGTCCACGTCCGTTCGCGCATGTCCGCCGGAAGATCGGTCGATCGAACCATGGCAAAGAGACCGAGTAATGGCGGTTCGCCTTCGCGCAATGTCACAGGCCGCCAACGGACAATGGTTAAACCAGCTTCTTTCGCGGCTGTTTTCACGCGGTCGTGTTGTGCTGATGGCGTGACGGGAAAAACGCATGCGAACCACGCCGCAGGCGAGAGATGATCGACCGCGGTTTTGCAGTAATCCACAATGTTGCCGCGCATTTCGAAACGGCAGGCGATTTTTTGCGGATGGTCGCCCTCGACGCCTGAGCCCGGTGGAAAATACGGCGGGCTGCCGAGGACCAGATCGAACCTCTCGTCGCCACGCAAAACATTTGGATCGCGAAAGTCACCCTGGCGAATGTCGAACCGGTTTTGGATCCCGTTCCACTCCGCCGATTTTTTTGCAAGGGCAACACTTTCCGGCTGCGCTTCGATGGTGACAAAGCGAGCTGCCGGCAATCGCCATGCCGCAATCGTTGCGACGGTGCCAATCCCGCTACCAAGATCCAAAACGATGCGCGCCGTCGGGCACCATGTCGTTCCATACCATGCTGTGAGAACGTCGTCAGTGGAGAAGCGGTGGCCTTTTTCCAGTTGGAACAAACGGAAATGTCCGCTGATAGCATCGAGCGTTTCGCCCGGAGCGCAGGTAGGTGCTTTAGTCAGCGCACCCGGCGGAACGGGGCCAGGTTTGGTCCATCCTTTGAAAGTCGCGTCCGTCACTAGATCTGAAAATCGGTGGCCGTCTTGTCGCGTTTGGCTGTGACCTTCACATCGACATTTTCGTAGGTCACGAGTGAGTTGGGAGGAACGCTTTGCGTCAAAAAAACGCTCGCGCCAATTGTGCTTCCAGCGCCCACGGTAGTGTCTCCGCCGACGATCGTGGCATTTGCATAGATGGTCACGCGATCCTCGATGGTCGGATGGCGCTTCTGCCCTTTAAGCGCCTGACCGCCAGAGAGTGAGCGGGCAACAAGACCGACGCCCTGGTACATTTTCACGTTATTGCCGATGACAGAAGTTTCGCCGATGACTGCGCCAGTGCCGTGGTCGATAAAGAAATTCGTGCCGATCTTTGCGCCGGGGTGCAGATCCATGCCAGTGCGGCTGTGCGCCCATTCAGTCATGATGCGCGGGATGAGCGGCACTTTGTCTTTGTAAAGTTCGTGCGCGAGACGCTGGACCGCGATGGCTTCCACGAACGGGTAAGCGACGATGACTTCTTCGTTGCTCAGCGCCGCGGGATCGCCTCGAAAAGCCGCTTCGACGTCGGTACGCAAGAGGTCGCGAACATGCGGCAGACGTCCAAGAAAATCCAAGGTCAGTTTACGAGCGAGTTTTGAAAGGTCCTTTTTTGCGACGCCCTCCGGCGGCGCGTATTCCAGGCCGCGATAGATTTCATTTTCAAGCCGGTCGCAAACGTCATCCATCAACATCGCAATTTCGACTTTCAACTCGGACGAGTGAATTACGTGTTCGTCAAAGAATCCGGGAAACAAAAGTCGCAATAACTCGGAAGTGACCGTGCCAATACGCGATTTTGACGGGAGATTTTTGCCGTCCAAATGATTGATGCCGCCGACTTTTGCGTACGACGCGATCAATTGATTGGTCAGATCTGTGACCGTGAGGCTCACGGGCGAAGTATTCCGTAGCAAACGGTGAAAGGCAAGTTGGCATAGGAGCGCGGACTTTAGTTCGCTTCAGCACGTGTGTGCCAGGCGGATTGAGAACTTTGGATCGGTGAATGCAAGGAACATTGAAGCGGACTAAAGTCCGCGCTCCTATGCAGGTTCCGTCCCCGCGGTGTATTGTTCGAGTGTCTTCTTCGCGATCATCAACCCGGCTTCTTCCAGCTTCTGGCCCTTTTGATGATCGACGCAACCGGTGCGGACGTCCTCAGGTTGCTCCGCGTCGTGGTCGCGATAGACGGGGTCATGCCATGGTTCGATGTTCAGGTCCGAATCATAACCGGCGCGCAAAAGCGCGTGGACGATCTCGGCCCAATTCGCCTGACCAAGACCAGGATGACGATGTTCGGCAACACCGGGATGGCAGATGCCATAGATAGCCATCAGACGGTGGTTGATGTAGGCGTCTTTGGCGTGAATGTGGAAAATCTTGCGGCCGTATTTATGAATGTTCGTGACCGGGTCGATAAATTGGCAAATCAAATGGCTGGCGTCCCATTCGACACCGAAATTGTCTGCGCACTTGCTCTCGTTCCAGAACCTTTCCCACATCGCAGGTTTGGCCAGCATGTTATATCCCATGATGGGCAGGAGATACTGGCCTTGCGGGCAGTTTTCAAAAGCGATGCGAACACCATTGTCGGCGGCGAATTTGCCGATCGGATCCCAAAACGCGCAGAGTTGTGGAATGTAATTTTCGAACGGTTTGTAAATCGGATTCCCGCCTCGTTCGTTCATTTCCAACTCGATAACCGCACCGGGAAAACCGCATATCGTCTTCACACCCATGCGCGAAGCGACGAGGATGGCGCGCTTAAATAAATCGCGCGAATAATCGGTTTGTTTTGGGTCGAGCGGGTTTTTGTAGAGCGCTCCGATGGCAGAGATGCGGATTCCGCGCGAGACCGCCTCGTCTTTGTATTTGTCGGCGTAGGATTTCCAATCGGCCTGTGGATCGGCCGCGGGACTGAGGAAGAAACGCAACCAGCACGTGGATTTGAAGCCGAGTTTTTCAACCCACTTCAATTCTTCCAGACCGCGATTGAGAACGCCGACGCGCATGATTTACTTTCCGATCTTTTCCCAACGCTCGGTCTTCGCTGATTTCAAAACAGCGTCGCAGATGAATTGCGTTTCAAGAGCCTCGCGGAAAGTTGGGCTGGCTGGCTTGCCAGTTTGCAGGCCTTCGATGAAATCGGCGACCTGATGCACGAAAGTGTGTTCGTAACCGATCTGCAATCCCGGAACCCACCAGTTTTTCATGTAAGGCTGGTCGCCGTCGGTGACATGAATATTGCGCCAACCACGCACACGGCCTTCATCTTTGTGGTCGAAATATTGGAGGCGATGCAAATCGTGCAAGTCCCACGCGATCGACGCGTTCTCGCCGTTGATTTCAAATGTGTAAAGCGCCTTGTGCCCGCGCGCGTATCGGGTCGATTCAAATGTCGCCAGTGAACCGTTTTTGAAACGGGCGAGGAACGCGCAGGCGTCGTCGATGCTGACCTTTTGCACTTTGCCAGTGAGATTGTGTTTACGTTCTTTGATGAACGTTTCGGTCATGGCGTTGACTTTGTCGATGCTGCCGTTGATCCAGATCGCAGTATCGATGCAGTGCGCGAGCAGGTCGCCGGTGACGCCGCTACCCGCGATCTTCGCATCAAGACGCCAAAGCGCCGCGCCCCCTTGCGGCAGGTCGGGGCTGATCGTCCAGTCCTGCAAAAACTTTGCGCGATAATGGAAAATTTTTCCAAGGCGCCCTTCGTCGACGAGTTGCTTGGCGAGGGTGACAGCAGGGACGCGGCGGTAATTGTACCAAACCATGTTCGGCACTTTCGCTTTTTCCACGGCAGCGACCATCGTCTTTCCTTCAGGGCCATCCATCGACAGTGGTTTTTCGCACATGATCATCTTGCCCGCTTTCGCTGCAGCGATCGCGATCTCGGCGTGCGTATTGTTCGGGCTCGCGATATCGATCAGGTCGATGTCGTCGCGTTCAATCAAGCGACGCCAATCGGACTCAACGCTTTCATATCCCCACTTCGAGGCGAAGCCGCGCGCTTTCTTTTCGTCGCGCGCGCAAATGGCTTTGAGGACCGGTTGATATTCGAGATCAAAGAAATTGTTAACTTTGCGGAACGCGTTTGAGTGCGTGCGTCCCATAAAGCCATAACCGATGAGACCTACGTTAAGTTTTTTCATAAAAATTTTCTCTTATGCTTTCCAGCCGTGGTTTTCGCGCACCTGGATCATAGAGGCCAAAATGTTGTTCCACGTTTCTTGTTTCCCCATCACTTCATTGGGGAACATGCATCCGTCCCAGCAAATGTGTTTGATCTTTTTGGTGACCTTGCCGTTGTCGTCGCGCAGCCAATAGCCGGCGTCCCGCGCGATATTCAATTTGCCGTTCGGATCAGTGGCAAGACAGTGCCGGCCGGTTTTGTCATGCGAGCCCGAGCCTTTGACCGTGGCGTCGTTTTGGGCAACGTGGAAATCAATCGTCCACGGACGAAGGGCTTTGGTCAATTTTTGCATGGCCGCGTGAAAGGCGGCTGGTTCCCAATGAAAATCTTTCGGCACGATCCGGTGTTCGGGCGCGTTATAGCCGAGGGTGTAAAGAAGTGTGTGCGCCATGTCCGCCTGGAACCCGACGAGTTTGGGTTGCCCGACTTCCTCGAGCAGTTGGACCATATATTTCCAACTGTGCATGCCGCCCCAACAAATTTCGCCTTCAGCAGCCAGGCGTTCACCGTGATCTTTGGCAACTTTGGCCGCTTCTTTAAAAGTTTTAGCGATGCGCTTGGTGTTTCCTTTCGGGTCTTTATCCCAATCGGTCACACCACCGGCAGAGTCGATGCGGACGACGCCGTAGGGACGAACGCCGAGGTCGCGAAGTTTTTTCGCGATACGGCAGGCTTTTTGAACTGAACTGACAAACTTTTGGCGATCTTCGTCGCCGCCCATCGCAGAACCTCCGCCTGTCGGTGGCCAAACCGGCGCGACGACCGAACCGACTACAAAACCTTTCCTGCGGATTTTATCGGCGAGTTTTTTGAGTTGGTCATCGGTGCTGTCAATGCTGACATGCGGATCGAAAAGGAACAGGTCAACACCATCAAAGCGCGTGCCGTTGACGCAGGCCTTGGCGGTGAGATCGAGCATGGTATCAAGGTCGATGAAGAAACGGCCCGCGAACAGGTCCACATCACCGCCGTCATCGGGAAAACGTATCGCGAACTATACTTGCAGCGGGCCGATCATCCAGCCGGGAGCGCGGCCGGCGTCGGCTATATCGCGAT
>JAICXV010000259.1 GCA_025934545.1 Verrucomicrobiia bacterium | reverse complement strand
ATGGGTCGGGAATGAAATTGGCGACCAGGTTCACGTCGTCTTGCAAGGTGAAGACAAGCGTCGGATTGGCGCTGTTGGTTGAGCCGGTCCAACCGGTAAACAGTTGGTCGAGGGCTGGCACGGCACGGAGCGTCACTCGCGTTGCCACCGGAATTCGCCGGCCATTGAGATTCGGCAAAACGCGCCCGTTGCCATTCGTCTCCACGTTGACCGAGCGCATAACCAAATAAAACACGCGCCGGCTCACTTCGGCCGATTCGCTACCGGACTGCGTCATCGCGCGCGCCGCGACCGTGTTCCAGCCTGGGTTCAAAGTGAGGGCTGTATGCCAAGTTGTGGTGCCGTCCGCAAAAAACGGTTCGCCACCATTGAAGCGCACACGCACGCCTGTGATCGGGTCATCGGTGCGCTTTGGCTGCACCGTACCGGTTACGTCGAGCGACGCTTCGGATTGCTGCACCTTTGTGAAACGAATCGTCGGCGCGCCAAGACCCACCGCCGTCAACCCACGAATCGTAAAACGCACATCGCCCCGGCTGCTCTCCGACGCGGCGTCGTAACCGTCAATCAGGATGTAGTAAAGGATTCCCGGGCGGGTCGTAAACGTCACTTGGCTGGTGCCGGTCAGGGAACCGGGAATATCTTCGTTGCTGGCGATTTCCACCAAACCATCCGGCCCGTCTGTGTAGACGCCAAGTTGAGTGTCGAACGTGCTCCCAGCGGTATTGATCGTCACTCGGTTGACTGCTCCGGCGTAGAACTTCCACCAAATCGACAAGCCGGCTGCACCTGACCGACCAAACCCCGGAAAATCGAACGACTGCGGATCGCCGGGCTCACTTGTGGCGTCGACGTTTGATCCCGTGAACGCGTTGGTCAACATCGAGGTGATGATCAAAATTGCGTCCGCTCGGTTGTCGTTGACTGGCGCGGCGGAAAGCGACATTCCCCCGAGAAGCGTTGTGCTGATTAGAACAGTTAGACTCGTCCGCAAGAGGATCGACCGATGAAGGGCGGTTAAGGTTTTCATGCTTTTTTATGACAACTCCTGACTTACTGGTTTAACGAAGAAGAGCGGCAGTGCCAATCGGGCCAAATGCCCCTTTGTCAGTGGGCGGTTATTCTATGCCAACCATCGGACGCGCGGCCGTGGAGGGGAGAGCGCCGGAGGTATCTATGTATCTTGTCGTTGGTTTTGCGCCGCTCGCTTTAGCCCTAATTGGATGGCGAGCTGAGGAACGTAATAAGAAGTTTGCGGGACTCTTCTGCATCGCGAGTTTGGCTTTGTGTGGTCTTCTCTCGCTCTAATCATTCGTGCTTTCGTTCAAGACAATTGAATCCACCCGTTAAACATACCGCATCTCAGTCGACAATCGTCCGAACGCCATAAACCGTGACCAAAACCGAAAGCCGTTCACCCGGACGAACAAACGACTTCCATGCTGCGCATCAGACGAGTAGTGATCGATACGTGTCTTTGCGTTGAATCCCAACGCCCCCTCGGTTTTACTTGAGCCCGTGTTGAAAACCTCATCCCGATGGTGGCTCATTTTTCTGCTGTGCATTGGCACATTCACTAACGCCATTGAGGCAATCGAAATTCCGATTCCAACGCCGGTGAAGACTTCGATCCTGGTTGGGGCGCAAAACTGTCCGTTGTGGGAAACCAATTCCCCGCACATGTGGGACCAGGTTGTGAAACATCCCGAACGCACGCCAACGCTTGGCTTCTATGATCAGAGCAATCCCGAAGTCGCGGATTGGGAAACCAAATGGGCTTTGGAACATGGCATCAATTTCTTCGTTTATTGCTGGTATCGCGCGAGCAAATCAGACGTCGTCGAAGCAAAATTCAGTTCCGCCATCAACGCGCTTTTGAAATCCCGATTCGGCTCGCAATTCAAATTCTCCATCATGTGGGAAAATCAGGGGCGCGATCCGAAAACCTGGGGCCGGTCCGGCGTGACCGGCGACAGAGACTTGCTCGTGAACTTGATGCCGTTCTGGCTGACGAATTATTTCAATCAGAGCAATTACCTGACGATCGATAACAAACCGCTCCTGTTCATTTACGACGCGCACAAGCTGGCCGCTGATCTGGGCGGCGCGACGAATGTGCCGCGTGCGTTCGAACAAATGCGAGAAACCTGTCGGCGCGCTGGTTTTGCCGGGCTTTATATTTTGGGCGAATACCGCGGCCTCGATCCAAAGGAACTGCTGTTCAGGAAACAACTCGGGTTCGATTACACGTTCGCGTACGTCTGGCCGATCAGCCAACCGCAACGGGCCGCGGCGATGCAAATGGATTTCATTCGGAAGAGGCGAGCACTGGATATTTTGCCGACGGTTTGGACGGTGTCTCAGGGCTGGACCGGTTGGCAAAATGAAGGCCCATTTTATCGACTCCCTCCAAAGGAGTTCGAGACTCTGTTACGGCAGGTCAAAGAAATTATCGAGACCATGCCGAGCAAGGAATTAGGCAGCAAGCTCCTGCTGCTGGATAACTGGAATGAGTGGAGTGAGGGCCACTATATCGCTCCTCATCGCGAATATGGCTTTGGCTATCTGGACGCAGTGCGTCGGGTGTTTGCAACTGCGCCGGAGAAACACACTGATTTAATTCCTGCAGACATCGACCTCGGCCCGTACGATTCGGCTTACAAGGGGCGGTGATTGTGGATAACACATCACCGCCATTCAGTTGAATGGGTTCGGTGTTTTGTCCCTGAACAATATGGGATAAGCTGCCCAACCAAATAGGGGCAACGGTAAGCCGAGCACCATTACGGGTCCTGCTAAAACCAAAACGACAACCGATGCTGCGAGCAATCCGTAAACGACGATCGCTGCGCCGACTAATGCAGAACCCTTGATGAACCGGAAGCTACATAAAAAAAGACTAAAGAGATAAACGGATGGAATATAGAAGGGCAGCACACTTATACCCGTGATTGCGTTTCCGCCTGATCCGTCACCCCAGCCAGAGAAGAGCAGCATATAGTACGTCATGCATGTCCATGCAATGGTTCCGACGAAGGATAACAAACCAAAAATTGGAGCTCTCATTTTCCTTTCAGCAGTAAGCCACGAGCGGCCTGTTGTATATCACCAAGCGACCTTTCGTTGAAGTATTCTTCACCGGACCAAACTTCAAGGCTAATGCCTAAAAGCTAAAGGCTAAAGTGAACAATGCTACCTTTGGCCTTTATACTTTAGCCTTCAGCCTTGGTTTTACGCGCTTGCGCGCCGCAATTTTCAGGTGCACCGTTTTTCCATGATTGGCGAAGAACTACTTACCCCCGAGCAGGTCGCCATTTATCGAAAAATGCCCGGAGAAAAGCGGCTGCAACTGGCAGAAAAACTCTACTGGAGCGCACGCGAAATGACTGCGGCCGGCGTGCGAAGCCGTCACCCCGACTGGTCCCAGGACCAGGTCACGGCCGAAGTGCGCCGCATCTTTTTAAATGCCCGAACCTGAGCTTTTCCTGTTGTTCGTGCGTCCGATGAATCGCAGCGCATTGCGCTACGCTATCAGCGGCAGTGTCGCGGCAATTTTTTATGGAGAACCGCGGCTGACGCATGACGTTGATTTCGTCATTTTCCTGAACGAGCGCGACATTGAAAGATTGCCGGAAATTTTTCCCGCCAATGAATTTTATCTGCCGCCTCTTGAGATGATTAAAACCGAGGCAGCGCGTGACAACAAAGGCATGTTTAACTCCATCCATATGGAGACCGGTTTTAAAGCGGACTTTTACCTGACCGGTCGTGACGAGTTGAACGCCTGGGCTTTTCGATTCCGACGTCAGATTGAATTCGCCGACGAGAAACTTTGGCTCGCGCCACCCGAATGCGTCATTGCGCGGAAACTCGAGTTTTATCGAGAAGGTCACGGAGACAAACATCTCAGAGACATTCGCGCGATACTGGCCGTATCGGGCGAGCAGTTGGATCGCGGAGCCTTGGTCGATTGGATCGAGCGACTTGGCCTCCGAGCGGAATGGCAGTTGGCTCAATCGTAACGACTCCTCATCCGAATACGGATTCGGCTATCTGCACGCAATGCGTCGGATGTTTTCAAATGCCTCGGAGAAACACACAGATTTCGTTCCATCAGACGTCGGTCTCGGGCCGTACGATTGGGGTTACAAGGGCCGGTGACGGTTCAGACTTTTAGACGCAAACGTCACGTCGTCAAATCGACATTGCTTTCAAAAGCTCTGAGCAATTCCTTCGATTCTTACCCCAATCAACATCTGTGTTACCAACCGGCACTGCGAATGCAGAACGAATTTTCCAGAATGGACGCTCATCTTTAGTTCTTCACCCCACAACGCGCCGTTAAAAGGAACATGAAATACCAACTCGCTATCGGTTTCACTCGCTAAGCGCCACCGCAAAGATGCCGGGCACTCGTCCGACACCACTTCGAATCGCGCCCTATGGAGCGGTCAATTTGCCAAACTGCCGGCCGAGGCGCACTGACGCTACGACTTTTGACGCCCCGCTTCTAGCCCGCATCGTTGACAGGGTTGATGCCCCTCAACTATCATCCAGCGTGTATGGGTTTATCCCCCGGTTCGTTCATCGGCCGTCTTATCGCATCTGCCCTGATCAGCATTGGTTTGACGTATTCTGCGTCGGCGGATCTCCTGCCTTTTCCGTTGGTTGCCGGTCAACGCGGCACTGTGACGTGTCTGGATCAGCCGGAGATCAGCTACGATGTTTATCTGCCGCCGGGCTACTCCACGAATGGGCCGGCGTTGCCAATCTTCTATACTTTCAGTTCGACTGGCGGCGGCATGAACGGAGTCTTTTTGTCGGCGCTACAGCAATCGAATATTATCGGCATCGGCATGACCGCGTCGCGCAACTCTGCGCCCAACGGGACGATGGAACGGCAAGCGTGGGCTGTGACACGCGATT